>JAZOBW010000052.1:0-5768 GCA_045596185.1 Acutalibacteraceae bacterium
GTCTTATCGCGGTCACCGCCACAACCAAAAAGCACTATCAAGCGGTTTTTCCGGCACTCTTCAAAACTTGAAAGAATGTTTTTCAAACCGTCCGGAGTATGTGCATAATCAATTATAATGGTAAATCCTTTATCGCAAGGCACCGACTCTGCCCTGCCCTTTACGCCCTTAAGCGCAAGAAGGCTATCCGCCGCTTTATCAACCGAAATACCCACCTGCATAACGGCAAGTACCGCACACAGTGAATTATATACGGTGAATTTTCCGCCTGTAAGGACACGTATATGCTGTAGTACATCCTGACCCACTATTTTATAATCAACGCTGTCCGGATGGTAGATTATGCTCTTTGCGCTGTAATCGGAAAGATTTCCGGTAGAGTAAGTTATTACCCTGCAATCCAATCCTTCAACCAGTTTTTCGTAATACGGATCATCGCTGTTGATTATAGCAGTCTTACACATTTTGAACAACCTTTTCTTTGCAGAAAGATAATTATCCATTGTGATGTGATAATCAAGATGGTCCTGCGTAAGGTTCGTAAAAATTGCAACCTCAAAATCAAGGTCATATACCCTGCACTGGTCAAGGGCGTGTGAAGAAACCTCCATAACGGCATATTCACAGCCTTCTTTACGCATCATATCAAAAACCGAATTCAGTTCATACGCTTCGGGAGTAGTATTATGTGTATCTACCACCCTATCGCCTATCATATTTTGTATCGTACCGACGAGACCGACCTTATATCCCGCGCCCTCCAGCATTTTCTTTATCATATAAGTAACCGAAGTCTTACCGTTTGTACCGGTAACACCTATAAGTTTAAGGTCTTTCGAAGGATTGCCGAACCAATTTGCGCACATTTTTGCATATTGTTCGTGGGTATCCGAAACTACTATCTGTTTTTCAACACCTAAATCCCTTTCGGAAACAATAACCGCTGCACCCGATTTCAAAGCCAAATCAGCAAAGTTATGACCATCTCTTTTCGCACCGACTATACAGATAAATGCATAGCCTTCTTTTACCTTTCTTGAGTCACAGGTTATGCCGGTTATATCAATATCCGAAAACGGTGTATCAATATTCGGCATAAGTTCCTTTAACAGCATTTTTTGCTCTCCTTTCGGGTACTAATCCGCTAAATCAGCCTCGGCCTCATTTCGGAAATTAACAGTTACGATATGTCCAAGCGGCACGGTTTCGCCCGCCGCTACACTTTGTGAATACGATTTCAGATTGGGTGATGATGTATCACCTGAAAATTCAATATTTATCCCTGCATTCGCGGCAGCAGAATTTGCCTCGGTTGCGGTAAGTCCGGTTAGGTCTGGTACGGTAGTTGTAGTATTTTCAACATCATCGGTATAAAGTATTACCGTTCCGCCGTTATATACCGACTCTCCTGCAGTAGGCAGTTGGCGCAGTACCGACTTTCCGTTTCCTACGACCTTATACGCAAGACCTGCAGAGGTAATTTGCTCCTTTGCCGACTCTATTTCGTCACCCGAAACATCAGGTACCGATACAGAAATTTTGGAGAGTTCCTCCTGCGTATACTGCGGTTCGTATCCCAGATACGGCATTATATCAGCCATTATCTTTGATGCTACAGGCGCAGAAATGGCACTACCATAATATCTGCCGCTCATAGGTTCATCCAGCATTACAAACACGGCAATTTCGGGGTCGTCAATAGGTGCTATGCCTACATACGAGCCTATGTATAATCCCTCAATGCCCGTTTCAAGCATTTTTGAAATTTTTTCGGAAGTACCCGTTTTACCGCCGACCCGATATCCGGCAACAATACCGTTTTTTGCGCCATTTTGTACTACATACTCAAGCAGATTGCGCATACTTTTACTTGTGCTTTCGGATATTACCTGACGCTTATATGTTGAAGATGCGGTATTTGTTATCTTACCATCAGCATCTATGGTTTTCTCCACAATATGCGGCTGAACAAGATATCCGCCGTTCACTGCAGCCGATGCCAGAGTAATCATATGAAGCGGTGTAATATTAAATGTCTGACCAAAGGACGAAGATGCAAGTTCAGTGGCACCCATATTGCTTTCACGGTGATAGTTCGACGAAGCTTCACCCGGAAGGTCGATTCCCGTCTTTTCGGTAAGACCGAAAGCATTAAAGTACTTATTGAAAATGGGTGGAGTTATCAACTGGCCTATCTGTATGAAAGCCGGATTACAGGAATTTGAGATAGCCTGCGACAAACTTTGTGTGCCGTGTCCCGCAACCTTGTGACAGTGATACGGGTTACCTGCAACCGTATAGACATAATTGCAGGTAAATGAACTTTTTTCGCTTATAAGATTTTCTTCCAGTGCTACCGCCGCTGTGAAAATCTTAAAAACAGAACCCGGTTCATAGGTATCGGAAACCGCCTTGTTTCGCCACTGGCGGTTAAGAAGTTCATTTTTCAGTTTTTTCTTTTCTTCCTCGTCAGTCAGAGAATCCACCTGCGCCTGATCAAAATCGGAAAGTGTAAAAGGATTATTAGGGTCGAAATCGCCGCTGACTGCCATCGCAAGAATACCGCCCGTGTTAACATCCATAACGATGGCGGCTCCGCGTTCGGCAACCTGATCCTCTTCAACTGCAATATCAAGGTACTTTTCACAAGCATACTGAACATAAGATTTTATTGTTGTAACAAGTGAATCACCCTGACGCGCCTCTTCCACCTTTTCATAGGTGAACGGCATATCGGTACCCTTGGCGTTTTTAGCGGCAACTACTCTTCCTGCAACACCGGTAAGTTCGTTATCATAGTAACTTTCAAGTCCCGCAAGTCCCTGATTATCATCACCTACAAAGCCTAGAACGGTAGATGCAAGGGTATCATTAGGATAATATCGTTTTGTTGTCTCATCAAGTCCTATATAACGGGACATTTCAATATCCTTGTTGTCAAGTATAAACTGATTTACATCATCAAATACCGACTTATCCACCTTTTTCTTGATAGCAACATAATGCGTTTCTTTGCCGGTTGATTCATAAATGCTATCAGACTCCATTTCCAGTATGGCAGCAAGACCTTCAGCAATTATCTTTCTTATTTCTTCCCGTTCGTCTTCCTTCTTTATTGCCTTTATCTCGTTAGGTGTAACATAAACGGTCCACGCTGTGGTACTTGTGGCCAGAAGATTCATATCGCTATCGTATATATTTCCACGCGGTGCAGTTACAAGGTTATCGTAAAGTTGCTGCGCAGAAGCCTTGCTCTGATACTCTTCTCCTTTAATGACCATAATGTATACAAGACTGGATGTGGATACTATAGTAAGAGCCAGTATCAACGCTATCATTATCTTAAAACTTCTTGATATCATCTGTTTATCCGGTTTTAATGACAATTTCGGCTCCTCCTTTTTTATGCTCGAAAACGAGAGTCGGATTTTACCAACTCTCGTGTTCCCTATATCATTATAATATATTACCGCATTTTTGCAACTATGCAGTCAGGGTCAATTTCCACCTTCAGATACGGTTACACCCTCTGATACGGTAGCGGTATTCTTATCGTTTACACGGATATATGTTACCTGATTCTTATCCATCTTGCGCATACCCATCTCGGTAGCCTCTACCTCGATATTAGAATAAGAAATTTTGCGCTCAAGTTCAACTTCCAACGCAACCTTTTCGCTTTCAAGTTGATTGATTTCGGTCTTTACACTATTTATTTCAGAATTCACTTCATTTATCTGCAAACGAAGAAAAATATTTCCACAAAGGGCAGCAAGAACAAATATAGCCGCCATCACCGCAAAAGCCGAAACCGATACGGTTTTCACCGCCGCTTGGTTGCGTACCTTTTGCTTGCGCTCGGTACGGGGCAATTTGATAATATTATTCTCTTTGTTTTCCTTAGGGGTATTGGTTCTGGGCATAAATCTTTCAAAATCATACGCCAGACTGTCATTGTAATATTTCAGATTGTCCACCATTTATTCTCCCTTACAGTTTAATTATTGTACGCAGTTTTGCACTTCTACTGCGTGGATTCTCTTCCAGTTCTTCGGCAGATGCCGTCAAAGGTTTTCTAAGTCCCAGTTTTCCTCTGGGTTTCTTTCCGCAAACACATACCGGAAGGTCGCTCGGACAGGTGCAACCCGTACAGTAATCGCGGAATCTTAATTTCACCATTCTATCTTCCAATGAATGGAATGTAATTACGGCTAAAACGCCGTCTTTATTAAGTAATTCAAACGCCTTGTCCAATGCTTCTGAAAGGCTTTCAAGTTCTGCATTTACGGCAATTCTAAGTGCCTGAAAGCATTTTCTCGCCGGATGTCCGTCCCTACGGGCGGCCGCAGGAACCGAAGATGCAATTATATCTGCCAGTTCAAGCGTAGTTTCTATAGGCTTGTCCTCTCGCCTTTCAACGATGCTTCCGGCAATACGCCATGCAAACTTTTCTTCGCCGTAATCTCGGAATATCTTCGCAAGTTCCTCACGGGAAAGAGTTGCCACCAAATCGGCAGCAGTAACACCACTTTTACTCATTCTCATATCTAAAGGTGCATTGTTTTTGTAGGAAAATCCCCTCTCGGCGGTGTCAAGTTGATAGGACGAAACACCCAGATCGAGAAGTATTCCGTCTACCCCGTCTATGCCAAGGTCAGACAACGCCTTATCCATATCTTTGAAATTCGACTGGACAACAACGGCAGGAAGGCTTTTTAGTCGTTCACCTGCCACTGCAACGGCATCGGGATCCTGATCAAGAGCAATAAGTTTTCCCGAAGTCAGTTTTTCGGCTATTGCGCTTGAATGACCGGCGCCACCTGCGGTACCATCAACATATATACCGTTGGGTTTAATATTAAGAGACTCTATTGTCTCATCTAACATTACTGATTTATGCTTAAAATCCATATCTTAAAAATCCAGTTCGGCCACATCCGCAAAAATCGATTCGGGTGTATACTGCTTTCTCTTTTCTTCCCAGCGTTCGGGTTTCCAAATTTCGATATTACTATCCATACCGATTATATATGCCTCGCCGGTAAGATCTGCTTCATCACGAAGCATAGCGGGTAAAAGTATTCTGCCCTGAGTATCCAATTCAACATTGAATGCTCCTTCAAAAAAGTATCTTTTAATATTGCTGGATTTTGCCTTGGGCAGTTTACCGAGTTCTTCAACCAGTTTTGCCCATTCGGGAAGTGAATATGCACAAAGACAGCCTTCGCCGAGAATACTGCGGCATATCATAAAACTTGAGCCGAGATCATCCCTCATTTTCGACGGAATAGCAAGTCTGCCTTTTTTATCAATATTATGCCGAAAACTGCCATAAAGCATTAAATCCACCTCCATTTTCCACACTTTGATACATTTTTGTTGTTTTAGGATACACTTCTCCCCACAAAACCTATTATATATGCACCAATATAAAAAATCAAGTATTTTTTTAATATTTTTCCTTTTTATTAAAAAAAGACAAAAAAAAATCCGCAGACACCGTTAAAAACGATGTCTGCGGAAGAAAAAGTATTAACTTTTTAATTATTTGCCGTACAGTTCAACAAGTTTTTCAAGATGTGCACGACGAGCCTTTGCAGCCTCTGCAGCCTGATCAAAGAGTTGCTCTGCGCGCTCGGGGAAGGAGCGTGTAAGCGATGAGTAACGAGCCTCACCCAGAATGAACTCTTTGTAGTCAGCAGTTGCGGGCTTACTGTCAAGGCTGAAGGGATTCTTACCCTCTGCCTTAAGAGCAGGATTGTAACGGA
>JAZOBW010000053.1:0-13807 GCA_045596185.1 Acutalibacteraceae bacterium
ATCGTAGCCATGTCGTTCTGTGAGCCAAGGAGTTGGCTAAGACATTTGTCTCCCTAAGACCGCTTGGCCTCCGACTTACAGCACAAAAGCAATATTACACGCAACGGCGCCCACTGGTATTACCCATATACCATATTTCAAAACGGGTTGCAGTGAGATGCCGAGTATCTTAACAACTACAAGGCCGAAAACACAAGCGGATGAATTGAATACCGCCATTTTTATTATCCATTCAGCGGTTCTGCTTTTAAGTTGTTCTGCAACTGCCTTTATAATCGGATAATATCCGAAAAACAGGACATACAAAAATGCCGATTTGGTCTCTGCAAACAACAGAACCGCAAGTGCGCTTACTGCATAGGAAAGCACCGCCCAGCGCGGTCGAATTTCTATTGTAGGGATAAGCATAAACAGACCGCATACAGCCGGTGCAGAATATGTAAAATACGGAAAAAAACTTGCCGCCATAAGTGCCGCAGAAAGTGCGGCCGTTACGGCGCAAAGTGTTATCTTTTGGTTTCTTTTCATATCAGCAACACGAAATAAGGTCTCCGCCCATACATTCACAGCAGCAGTCTGCACAAATAAGGCTTGAACATAAATCACAACTGTTGCAATCGTTTCCTCCGCCGTATGAACGGTAGGGATTGTATTGCCTTCCTGCCTGACGGCTGGCGTTATTCATTGCGTTGCGATACTCATTATTATTGGGATTCATACGCACAGCGGTAGCAAAACTTGTATATGCCTGATCAAACCAACCCCTACGATAAAGCACAGTGCCGTTAAGGAAGTACCATTCTGCATCCCTTGACTGAGGTGGCACACCGTCGAGCACCTCTTGTGCCTGTTCAAGTCTGCCCTGCTGAATAAGAGAACGAACCTCCGGGAAAGCAGAGGGACCATTGTTATATCCGCTCGATGAGTTTGTACCGGATTTTCCGCGGCGCATATTCATTATTTCATCATATGCCTCGTTTATCTCCTGCATTTTCTCCCCTGCAAGGTCTGCAAGAGGGTTATCGGCATAACTGTCCGGATGGTACTTACGGGCAAGTTCGCGGTATGCCGCCTTAACCTGTTCATCGGTAGCATTGGGAGAAATACCCAATACCGAATAGGGATCTTTCATTTCTTTAACTCCTTTAAGAATGTATCTTCTAAACCTAAATATATAATATTGCCGAGTATATGCTTATACTTTTTTATATCAAGTAATTCAAATGCCTTTGCGGCTTCATTTACACAAACATAGAGCCTTCGGGTCACATTTTCGGACATATTCTCATGCTCATTTTTCAAGACATTATATGAATTATTCTTTATATCGTCCTCAAGATCACAGGCGGCATCAAGAATATAGATATATCTGCCCAAACAGTAGCCAAGACGGTTAAGTACCCGTTTTTGAGAATCGTTTTCACTGCACAAAGAAAGTATCTGCGACATTGCGTTTGCCGTTGGGTCGGCGGCGGCATCAAGATCGGTACAATTCTCTTTTTCAAGTTTATTTTGTGCAGATATATATTCCGAAACCACACTTTCGATATGCGGATACCGTTTTGCGGCCTTTTTGTGCGGATGTGAAAATATTGGTTTAAGCAGAATATATCCTAACTTTTTTATGCCCTTTTCGTCCCCGATATTATCGAGTATCTTATAGTACAACATAATCATCGCCGCAGCCGAAGACAGTTCAAGATGAGAATCATCCTTACAGTAAACACACCGTTTCATAGGATTGAAGGCACAGCATTTTCTTTCGAACTGCGTACACGAACTATCAAGCGACATCTCAAGCAAGGCGAGAAATGTGAAATCGTAACTGAGGGTCAGCCTTGAAAGTATACCGTAACTTTTGCCGAGTTTGCGACACAGTGAACAGTATACCGCTTTATAGGTTTCGTACTCTTTCACCTTCAGTTCCGGCTTTGCCGTTCTGATATATCCAAACATTAACTCACCCCATCTTATTTTAAGCGCAAATTATCCGATATTGGTGAATAATGTGTAAATTCAGAGAACATTTTTAAGAAATCTACCCGTATGCGATGCCTCACACTCGGCTATCTTTTCGGGTGTTCCCTCGCAAACCACGGTTCCTCCGCGATTACCACCCTCGGGACCAAGGTCGATAACGTGGTCTGCCGTCTTTATCACATCGAGGTTGTGCTCAATTACAAGCACCGTATTTCCTGCATCGACAAGGCGCTGCAAAACATCAATAAGGCGGTGAACATCGGCACTGTGCAGCCCCGTGGTGGGTTCGTCCAGAATATAGATGGTCTTGCCCGTAGGTCTTTTAGAAAGTTCGGTAGCAAGTTTAACACGCTGTGCCTCGCCACCCGAAAGGGTGGTTGCAGGCTGACCTATTTTAATATACCCCAGTCCCACATCGCTGAGTGTTTTCAGTTTACGGTGAATTTTAGGGATGTTTTCAAAAAAGTTCATTCCCTCATCGACCGTCATTTCAAGAACATCGTAAATGTTCTTGCCCTTATACTTTACACCGAGTGTTTCGCGGTTATAGCGTGAACCGCCGCATACTTCACATTTAACATATATATCGGGCATAAAGTGCATTTCTATCTTGAGAATACCGTCACCCTGACAGGCTTCGCATCTGCCGCCCTTTACATTAAAGGAGAATCGTCCTGCAGTGTAACCATGCATCTTAGCATCTTTAGTAGAGGCGAACAGTTCACGGATATCGTTAAAAACACCTGTATAGGTTGCAGGATTTGAGCGTGGTGTTCTGCCTATGGGCGATTGGTCGATATCTACTACCTTATCGAGCAGTTCTATACCCTCTATTGATTTATACTTTCCTGCCACCGTTTTGGCGCGGTTGAGTTTGTTTGCAAGTACCTTATAAACGATATCGTTTACCAGCGAAGATTTTCCGCTGCCCGAAACGCCCGTAACGCATACAAATTCACCAAGAGGTATCTTTACCGTGATATTTTTCAGGTTGTTTTCGGCGGCACCCTTTATAACAAGTTTTCCGCCGTTACCCTTTCTTCTCTTTTCGGGAACGGGTATCTTTTTTCTGCCGGTAAGATAATCCGATGTGATAGATTCAGTACAATCCTCAAGTTCTTTCGGGGTTCCTGTGAATATAACATTACCGCCGTGTACACCTGCCGCAGGACCGATATCAACTATATAATCGGCCTCACGCATAGTGTCCTCGTCGTGTTCTACAACGATAAGTGTATTGCCGAGGTCGCGCAGACTTTTAAGGGTTGCAAGCAGACGCTCGTTATCGCGCTGATGCAGACCGATGCTCGGTTCATCTAGTATATAAAGTACCCCCATAAGTGAGGATCCTATCTGTGTGGCAAGTCGGATTCGCTGACTTTCGCCGCCCGACAATGTTCCCGATGAGCGAGAAAGGGAAAGATAATCAAGGCCCACACTTACCAGGAAATCAAGACGGGAGCGGATTTCCTTGATTATCGGCTTCGCTATCATACCGTCTCGCTGACCGAATTTAATACCGTCTATAAACTCAAGTTCTTCCGCTATAGACATATCGCAGAATTCCTTAATATTTTTGCCACCTATGGTAACAGCAAGATATTCGGGTTTTAGTCTTGCGCCGTGGCAATCCGGACAGAGACTCTCGGTCATATAACTTTCATACTCTGCCTTGGCATATTCGCTTGAAGTGTTTTCATAACGGCGCTGCAGGTTATTTACAACACCTTCAAACGGAGCATAATATTTCCCGCCGCCAAAATCGTTATGACGGACAAGTTCAAGTTTTTCCTCACCCGTTCCGTAAAGAACAGTATGCCTCATCTCTTCGGGAAGATTCTTCCACGGCGTGTTTACATCTACCCCGAATTTATTCGCAATACCCCTGTAATACATCGCAGCGATTGCACCGGCATCGGGATTAAACCAAGAGTTAACACCCCATCCTGCCGCTTTTATACAGCCATCAAGGAGAGATTTTTCCTCATCGTGGATTATAAGCCGAGGATCAATTTTAAGAAACATACCCAGTCCCGTACAGGTGTTACAAGCACCAAAAGGACTGTTGAAAGAAAACATTGTGGGGGTAAGTTCAGGGATACTTATTCCATGTTCATCACAAGCGTAACTCTGCGAAAACTGTAGTTCTTCACCGCCGACAACATCGACCGCCACAAGACCGCCCGAAAGTGCCGCCGCAGTTTCGATACTATCGGTCAGGCGCGAACGTATTTCGTTCTTTATAACAAGGCGGTCAACAACCACCTCTATCATATGCTTTTTATTTTTTTCAAGTTTGATTTCTTCCGAAAGGTCATAAATATTGCCGTCAATGCGAACACGGGCATAACCCGATTTACGAACACCATCCAATTCCTTAACGTGCTCTCCCTTTCGGTTTTTAACTATTGGAGAAAGTATCTGTATTTTACTGCCTTCCTGAAGTTTCATAACAACATCAACTATCTGGTCAGTAGTCTGTTGGCTTATCTCTTTGCCGCATACGGGGCAGTGCGGTATACCCGCCCTTGCATAAAGCAGACGCAGATAATCATATATTTCGGTAACGGTGCCAACGGTGGAACGCGGATTTTTCGATGTGGTTTTCTGGTCAATGGATATAGCTGGAGAAAGACCGTCGATACTGTCAACATCTGGTTTTTCCATCTGACCCAAAAACTGACGGGCATAGCTTGAAAGCGACTCAACATAACGGCGCTGTCCCTCGGCATAGATGGTATCAAATGCAAGCGAGGATTTACCGCTTCCCGAAAGACCCGTAAACACAATAAGCTTGTCACGCGGTATTTCTATATCAACATTTTTTAGGTTGTGCTCTCTTGCACCCTTGATTATAATCTTATCACTTGCCAATTAAATTTCCTCCGAAAATAATACTACCTATATTTTACGACATTTATTTTTTAATGTAAATAGTTTTTTATGCAAAAAAGGTCTGCCGAATAATTCGGCAGACCTCATTCTTATTTCCACGAATGATAAAGATCTAAAACACTTCCGTTTGGCGCAACAGCATATATACTATATACTTTTCCGGAATTGAAGCCTACGGGATTATCTCGTTCAACCTTAACCACAACGGTATCTCCATTTAAAGAATATCCGTTAAGATAACTTGTCTCCAAGTAAGTAGCATTGTTTGGAATATCAATGGGTGCTTCTTTGCGTCCATTTGCTTTATCTATGAAAATGATTTTATCACCATTTGTATTATCGATTTTCATATCAACAAAATAATTACCTAAACAATGCCGACCTGCGCCACCGAGAGCATAAACTATCTCTTTTCCCTCTCTGAGTGAAATTTTACTTGAATCGATCATAGATATCGCAGAACTACCGATAAGTATATAATCATTACAAATACTGTTACTGCCGATTTCTGAAGACTTTATCTCACCCTTATCATTAGTATACTCTATATTAGGGTCAAAATCCTCTTGAGCAAACGTATTGCTTCTGTAATCTATTCTTTTTGATACAGTTGCAATATTGTTCTTTTTAGATGGATGCTTAGCGGATATATATTCCTCGGATACAGAAAGATAACAATATCCTCTGCTAAATCCGTGTATGGTTATTGTTGAAGCGGTAGTAATCTCCGATTCGGGCTTAATTTGATGTTTTTGGCTGCCGTCAATACTCATAACATACAAATCATTATATTTGTATCTTGGGTCATAAGTATTATTCTTTTCTACAAACAACCATTTGCCTGCAACCTCAAAGCGTTCTATGGTGCCGCTTTCATCAATAGCCCTGACATTTTCACCGCTTGTATCACAACAATACAGCTTTTTCTTGCTAAGATAATATATATTATTATTTAAAACCTTAAAACTATCGGGCTTAGTCGGTAATATTACAGCATGACCTCCGCCCAACGGATGTTTGCAAAGATTGCCATCACTACGCGTATAATATACGTAGCCGTTTACAACACACGAGCCAACGTCGGTGCTTGCCGTACGGGATGAATCTACAGCAAGATTGCAGTCCTTTAACGTTTTGATTTTTGTCTGTGTACTACTTGTATCAACGTTTGAAGATACGGTTTGTGAAGGTTGAGAAGACTTGGATTCAACCTTGGAATTGTCTGTGCTTTCGATTTTGGATGATTCTTCAGAATCATCCTCAATAATTATAGTTTCAACATATTCCGATTCAGAGGATAAATTGTCGGTATTTGTCTCTTTACAAGAACACAACGAGACAACAAATAAAACTGTTAACAAAATACAAATATATCTTTTCATAGTATAAAACCTCCCTTTTTATATTATAACAAGATCACTTATGGATTGCAATATAAACAAAAAGAGCGGTTGGATTGTTCCAACCGCTCAAATATTTAATTATTAGTCCTCAATAGCAGCCTTGCGGGAGAGCATCGGATTTATAAGCTTGGGATCGAACTTCGGTTTGCGGTCATAGGTGTAAAGACCGTTCTGCTCCTGTTCAACATCGGTAAGTTGTGTATAGCACAAACCGAATATCTTCGGATGGTCAAGCAAAACTGCGGCAAGGCCCTTGAAACGCTCAAGGAATTCCTCCTCGGTCTTGGGTGCGTTACCATAGCCCCAACCCTCTTTATCCGACCAGAGAATACCGCCATATTCGCTTACGAACATAGGCTGACCGCCGTAGCGCTCACGTGGAGCAAACTGGTCGTAGAAGTCGTTGCCCTCAACAAAACCTGCAAAGTTCTCTCTAAACTTTTCGGGATCCTGCTGATAGTTATGAACATCATAGATTTCGGTTTCGACATGGTAGCCGCCACTTGTATCAACACAGATTCTGGTGGGGTCTACCGCCTTGGTTGCAAGATAAACGGTGCGTATAGCATCGTCATACTGCTTTCTGTGTTTGATATCCCAAGTTTCATTATAAGGACACCAGCCGATTATTGCAGGGTGGTTGAAATCGCGCTTAACGATTTCGAGCCACTCGGGAAGAACGCTGTAAACCGACTCTGCTAGTGTGTGGTCAAGTCCCCAGTTTGCATACTCACCCCATACGATATAACCCAGACGGTCACAGTGATAAAGGAAACGCTCCTCAAATACCTTTTCGTGAAGACGTGCACCGTTAAAGCCCATAGCCATAGAAAGTTTAATATCGTTTTCCAAAGCCTCGTCAGAGGGTGCGGTATAAATACCGTCGGGATAAAAGCCCTGATCGAGCACCAGACGCTGGAATACCGACTTATCGTTGAGCATAAAACGCATACCGTCCATACGGATACTGCGAAGGCCGAAATAACTCTTAACAGCATCTTCGCCGTAGGTAAGTTCAACATCATAAAGTCTGCCGTTGCCGACCTCCCAAAGATGTTTTTCGTTCAGTTCAATGCTAAAGCACTCAAGTCCGCCGTTAGAGGCAATAGCCTTAGAGCCTACCTCCCTACCCTCATAACTTACATTAACGGTAAGAACTCCGCTACCCTTAAGGTCGGCAGTCATATTAACGGCACAACCATTAACATCGGAAACAAATGTGACGCGCTCAATATAGGTTTTGGGAGTAAATTCAAGCCAAACGGTCTGCCAGATACCCGTGGTTCTTGTATAATCGCAACCGTGGGAATGATAAAGTTCGCTCTGCTTTCCGCGCGGAATAAGCGGATCGCGGCAATCGTCCTTAGCATAGACGGTTATAACATTTTCGCCTTCATTCACAAGTTCTGTAATATCGAAACTGAAGGAGGCATAACCGCCCTTGTGACTGCCTGCAAATTTGCCGTTTACATAAGCATTGCAAAAATAGTCAACTGCGCCGAAATGAAGCACTGTTCTGCCCGACAGTTTATCTGCCGGAATATGGACAGTTCTCTTATACCAAACAGATGGCATAAAATCGGTATTTGCCACACCCGAAAGTTTACTTTCGGGGCAGAAAGGAACATTGATTTTTCCTGCAAAATTGTGGTCGGCCTCATAAAACTTTCGGTCGATTCCGCTGCAGCCGTTATCAATTTCGAACTGCCACTCGCCGTTAAGGCACAGCCAATCGGCACGTTCGAATTGCGGCTTCGGATGTTCTGTTCTCATAATTTCCATTTGAAATTCTCCTCACTTATTGATTAATTCCCCAACCCATTCTTGCAGAGATTTCTTCTGTAAGAACCTTTGCGGCAGCCTGCTGTCCTGGTATATCGGGATGTCCGTACATACCTGCAGTATTAATAGGAAGGTGGATAAAATGTACCTTTGAATCGGTTGCGCCGAATTCTTCAACCGCAGCCTGAATCCAATCCTCATGCGTGCTGTCCATCATACCGTATGCCCAATATATTTCTGCGTTGGGACGATTCTTTCTTACGGTATTAAGCAGCAAATGAATTTCGGAGCGGTATATTGCCTGTGTAGCGTTGGTGTTAAACTTATCATTTGTACCGAGGTTTATAACCACAACATCGGGCATATACTCTGTGAAGTCCCAATCTCCAAGCTTATAGTTATGGGAATTCTTATCATAAATTGTAGGTATTGCATTACCCGCATTGAGTATCTTTGAGAAGCACCAACCGCTGTTTGCTACGGAATAATATTCTGCATCAAGTGCATCTGCGGTCATATTAGCATAGCTGTGATAAGAATATACCTGTACATTGCCTGCGTATACACCCATACCTGAAGTAATCGAGTCACCGAGAAATTCAATTTTATGCTGTTTTGTTTTTGAACGTTCGGGGGTGCCGTACATAGTGATATGACGGATATGCAGACCGTCAAATCGGCTGTGGACACCCTTGGAAACCTTAACGGTGTGATAGCCTTCAGATAGGTTGGAGGCAAGGGTTACGGTTTTGCTTGTGTTTCTGCCTAATTCTATCATAGTCGGATTTGCAGTGTCTCCGTCTATTTCAACGAAAATCAATCCCTGATTTCCCGTATCGGCAGTATCAAAAACGGTATGGTCAATCAGTGCTGTAATATCACCCTTAAAGTAACCCGAAAGGGTGAAGTTGCAGGCCGAAAATTCCATAAACAATGAATTATCGTGCTCTCTAAGTCTTCCGATAGGATTACAGTATTCAAGAATACTGCTTGAATTAAGAACACGCTTTTTATATATGCTGTCTACATTGTGATCCATAAGACGTTCCTTCAGCACGACAACATCTGCAGAGGTAAGTGTGCTGTCGTTTGTTAGTTCGCCGCCACGGATTTCTGCTGCAGAAACGGTGGTATTATCACCGTAAATATACTCTTTTAAGACCTTTATATCACGGATATCGGTCTTGCCGTCGCCGTTAAGGTCGCCCTTAACACCGTCTACGGTGTAGGTTGTGCCGTCACGGTAGGTTATCTGTGTTCCGCCACCCACGATATCGGTATTCGAAAGGATAGCACCGTTATAGGTAAATGTGGCAGTTTCAGATTTTATAATACTGCCCTTAAAAGCAGCAAGGTCGGTACCGATAAGCACTTCAGAGATAAGTTTATTACTATTGACGGTGTAACCACTATAACCATTAAGTCCCTGAACGATAGGATTTGTTGTTTTGGGGCTAAACTGCTCCTCATACAGCACCAATCCGCCATACAACTCTACATTGCCGAAATCGGTCCAGTTATATATGCCCGAAGCATTTGAAAGGGGCATCTGGTTTGTAAATGTAAGTATATGTACACCTGAATCGAGATAGAGTCTTATGTTCGCTTTGTTTTCGCTCATAGTTCCGCCTGAAGATATCGACTTGCGCCAGCCGTAAGGCTTGGTAACACCGTCTACAACACAAGCAAAATAGAACGGATCCGTAGCAAAGGCTGAACCGTGCTTAAAGTTGACAACTATATCATAGTAACCGTTTTTCGGTGCTTCAAGTGTGTATGAGAAATACGAAGCATCCGAAAGATTTGATAGAGTCAAATTAGAACAGGTAAGACCTACCGACTTCTGATATGTACACTGGTCACCGCCTAATGTACCCGAAGTGTTGCCAAATCGGTTAATGTTCATTGATTCATACGAAGCAACCGTCAACTTATCGTCATAACTGATAGCCGTAAGGCTACTCGGTATTTCAAGACAGTCAATATTTATCCAGCGCTTGTTTGCAGACTCAAGTGTAAAGGGAACCAAGGTTATAATATTAACACCCTTTACAAGTTTTACATCTATAGCAGATGCGTTCATAGATGCACTGTTACTTCTTGCAACAAACCGGTTCTGATAAAGAGTGTCGTTTACAAGAATATTAAGCGAATAGTCGGTAAGCGGGTCGGTAACACCACTTGCATTCCCAAGTCGGTATACAGGTTTAATGGTATATGTACCGTCGGTAGGAGCCTCAACCATAAATGAAACATGGAGCATATTGCTTTTATCAAAATAGGTGGTTAATGTGCTTTGTGCCTGTGCACTTCCCCACTCCCAATATGCATTGGAAACAGCATAGCCTGCAGAATAATCGTTGCTTTTTTCAACACTCGAAAATTTATGGACATATCCGTCTGTTTCGGCTTCTATTCTGCGATAACCGCTCTCGTCAGCAGGGTTAATCTGTGCGGCAGTGCTCTTTACGCCACCTACAAGTTTTATCTTGCCGAAGCCCATATCAACATATTCGCCATCAGTCAAAGGCATCTGTGCGCCTATTACAAGCATATGTGTACCCTTTGTCAAATATCGACTTATATCGGCGGCACAACTGCTGTAATTTGTACCGGCAGGATTCTTGCGGTAGGTAATTACATTAAGTTCACCATCGATAAACATCGGAAGTGTATTGACATCACCTGCATTATCCTCGGAGCCAAAATATACCGTCATATCGTAATATCCGTCTATCGGGACATCGACCGTATAAGCAAAGTATGCCATACCCGAAATATCGTCATAAGTGAGGGTATCGATAGTGAGCGCTGTGTTGCGGTTTGAAGATATTGACTCTATCGTGGTTTCGGAATATACGGTAAAAAGGTTTCTGTAAGGTGTATCCTTAGCGTTGCCCTCATCCTTGGAAAGTTCTATACCCGTAAGTCTTGGGTCAATATTAAGTGCCTGCTGGTCTATCCAATAGGTCTTAAATAATTCGCCGTTTTCTGCGACCATAGGAATAAGATAGATTATATTTCTGCCTTTTTTAAGGTCAACATTTATAGCGGCGGTATTCTTTGTCGAGGAAAGGTTTGACGCAAAATAAGCCTTATATGTATCGCCGTCGTTTACACGAACGGTCATATAATAATTGCGTGATGCACCTCCCGAAAATACATACTCGGGCTGGATAGCATAGCTGCCGTCCTTAGGCGCATACACAGTGTATGCAAGATATGCAGTTGAAGCCTTATCCATATAGTGAGAAAGTGAATCAAACGACTGCATCGATGCAACATTAACATAAGCACCACCGTAGCCGCCGCTTTCTGAATAACTGTAATAAAGGTTTGTATCTGCATAAGTTTTAGCATCAAGTCTTGTGAAATCAGATGTATCGATCACATCGGGTATTTCCTGAGGATCTATCTGGGTTTCAGAAAGTTCTGCCCCACCGTAGATTTTAATATCGGTAAAATCGGTCCAGGTGGCATAGGTGTTATTGTAGCCCGTATGCGCAAAAGCACTTGTAACAACAAGCGTATGGTTGCCCTTTGTCAGATAGGTACTTAAATTGGCAATACTGTAGCCGCTCGCTATATCAGAAAAGCACTTTTTATACTTCTGACCGTCTACACGAAGTATAAAGTATCCCGTACCTGCATTTGCTGTATTACTTGTATTGAAAGAAAGGTCAATATCATAATAGCCGTCACGCGGAACATTAACTGTGTATGCAAAATAGGGGCAGGCATAAAGATTGCTTTCATCAAAATTATTAAAGTTTACACCAAGCCTTCGGATATCGTCAAGATATACCCCAACATTACCGAGTTTAGTGTCAGAAACTCTTTCATACTTGTTTACATATTCTGCCTGTGCACTGTAAAGTTGCAACGGCGCACGGTTGATAGCAGTGCATCTGCTGTCAATATAAAGACCGCCCATATCAACATATACGTTATCGGGTCTGTCCGAGCCGCAGGGCATAAGACGGATAACGTTTACACCCTCATCTAACTGAACGAGGATATCATCATCACGTACCCACTCACCTGCTCCGCTCTCAGATGAAAGCGCCTTGCCCTCATAAAAACGGTTATCGTTAACACTTACCATCATATGATAGTTGGTATAAGGCTCATTGCATCCGCCGACAACGTATTCAGGGCGAAGTTTATAAAGTCCCGAATATGGGGCTTCTACCATTATCGAAATATATGGAGATGACTGCTTATAAAAAGCACCTGACGACTTTATTTCATCATCGGTCTGCGCATCAGAAGAATACTCTGCACCGCGAACGGTAGAACCATCGGTATAATCATATGAATACCAGTTGAAATAATCGCCCTGAGTATTCATTGCCGACAAATAATAATACTCTTCGTCTACTGCCAAAACAGGCATGGTGAAAACCATGCCTGTAATGATACAAACAGACAGTATAAAAGAAAGTAATTTCTTCATATAACTGTACTCCTTAACATTTATCCCTTAAGCAATATCTCTACTAAATAAGGAAGGTCGTCTGCATTGTATTTAGCATCGTCGTTAAGGTCGGCGTTACCTGTTCTGAAGTTCACAGAAGAACCTGCAAGGTAAAGTTTATAGCGAAGAAGATCTCTTAAATCAACCTTGCCGTCTGCGTTTACATCGCCACGCAGGGGTACAAAGAAGGTAGTGTTGCCGGAAACCTCTGCATCTTCACCATTGGTGTAGCAGAAAATAGCATCGATGGTAAGCATAAGATCAACGCTATATGCATCTGAATTTGCATTGAAATCAAATTCAAACAAATTGGTTGTTCCTGCAGGAATGTATACATTACCCGCCTTGTTAGGCTCGTAAATAAATACAAGCGCATTGTTAAGCGTATCGTATGCATAACTGAAATCAATATCACTGCTATTTACCATATCCTTAACATTAAGGAGAGTGTCTTTAAGTGATGCGTTTGAACAACTGATTGAAATCTGCATATAATCGATGTACTTATCACCGGTATAGCCGTTGATATCACAGGTGAAATGAGCATCGGATGCTGCATTTTCCTGATAAGCAAGGGTGATAGTGGGATTAGTTGCCGCAGATACACCCATAACAGCAAAGAGTGAAAGCATAAGTGCCGCTGTAATTACTACTGCGATTGCCTTTTTGGCAGTTTTTAATACGTTTTTCATAATCTCACTCCTCCTTAACTGATATTACCATAATTACTAATAGGATTGGATTCCCATCCGGTAAGATTTGAAATAAAGTTTGCAAGAACAACCGATGCCGCCTTCATTCCTTCAACATTCGGATGTTGGCCCACGCCACCGTTATTGGTGGGCAGGTGGCAATAATAGGTATTACCGTCGGTCTTGGCAAACGCTTCAACCTTTGCCTTTATAGTGGCTTCATTGTTGGCATAAGCAGTTCCCATAAGACCGTATGCATAAACTATCTTTGCATTGGGGTTCTTTTGTCTTACAAGATTGAGAATGGTTGTGCATCCTGCACCGTCGGTGTTGGTACCATCATTAGTACCGAGGTTTATAACAACAACATCGGGCTTATAAGAGAAATCATAGGCGCCAAGGTTATGTTGCATTGAAATATCATCGTAGATATCGGTAATACAGTTAGAGCCGCTTGTAAAGCGCCAACCACCATTTGCCACAGAATAGTAATCTGCATCAAGTGCATCAGCAGTGAAGTTTGCGTAACCGTAGTAGGAAAGCGTTCTGCCGTCATAAGAACCGTAGGCTGCGGTGAT
>JAZOBW010000054.1:0-8740 GCA_045596185.1 Acutalibacteraceae bacterium
TCCATATGACCACAATCTTCTTTATCAAAAACACCCTCTATGATTACATACTCGCCATTATATCGTTGTGCTTCTTCGTATGAAATTGCTTTTTCACCAAGCTCAATCCAAATGGAATTTCCAACAAAATATTTCAAATCCTCTTTACTGAGTGAAATACAATTATATTCAAATTCAAGATTACCCACACCGATAACTCTGACAAGTTGACCGTCATATTTTTCAGGAGTAGCAATCAATTGAATCATAGTTACATCTTTGGCATATTGATTAGCAGAATTTGGGGTTTCGCTATAACCTGATTCAACAAGCTTGTTTTGATATATCTTTATACCAAACAATACCGCAAAAACAACTGATAAGGTGATAAAAACGGAAAGAATAATTGTTATTATTTGTTTTTTGTTTTTCACAAAATCACCGCCTCTAATTTATTATATCATATTTCATTTCAAAAGTAAATTATTGCAGTATAAATTTCCTTAAATCACAAATACTAACAACACAATTTGTAAATTAAGGAGAAATGAATATATGAAAGCAACTGGTATTGTACGCCGCATAGATGATTTAGGGAGAGTTGTGATTACGAAAGAAATCCGCCGCACGATGAGAATTCGTGAGGGCGACCCGTCACATACAACATTGACACCATTCGACAAGTTTTGTTTGGCTATACATAGTGTGGTGGAAAGATATAATCTTTTAGACGATATGTGATTTATTTGGTGCTACTATTCGTATTGCAATTTTTATCATTATATTGTATAATTGTTTTGTAATAACTAACAACGAGGGTACTTATGAAATTTTCAGAATACTTAAATTTTTGTAATAATGATTTTAAAACAAATGTTTTTAATATTTTACAAAAATATGGCACTCTTAATGAAATGGTTTCACACATCGATAACATGCCATCTTTTTGTGTTGGTATGAAAAGCAAACTGGAAATAGCGATTAATGAACACTTTTTTGTGGAATACGGAACAGAAACTTTTCGTCTTGTTCCTACATCAAAAATTTTATACTGCTATCATAGCGTAGAATATATAGGTTCTTATCATGCTATTGGACTTATCTCCGATACTGGTGTTGAAGAATTTTTTGTTAAAGGCAAAAAACAACACGCAGAGGTCTTTGCTTTTTTAACCAAGTATATTTGTGGATTTGATACACAAATGCCTGATTGCTCAGAATTTACTATTTTTCCCGATGGATTTAGCGGACCTTTCGATTGGAGAATTACGGTATCTTCCTCTGAACTTGCAGAATGGAGAATGAGCAAAAAACTATTCAAAAGAAATGCTCCTCTAGAAAAGAAGTTCAAACTTAAAATCAATCCTATTTCCGATATAATTTGGTGCACGCAAGTTCAAGATATAACTGCCGAAAATACGGATTCATTTGGACTAGAACTTTATCTTCTTGATGGTTCAAAACATAGAATTTTAGCATTTTCCAACAAGAATCATACGGGCACAAGAAAACTGATTTTTGAATTAGCATTACATATTAAGAAAAATGTACCACATCTTTTGTATGGCCCTAGTGAAGAGTACAAAAAGTTATTTAAAGAAAATCCTATGAGATTATTAGAATATGCAAAAGAAAAAGCCAAATAGTTAATAGTATAAATCTCCTTGTTTTACAGATAATAGTATCACTATTACTAAAACAAGGAGATTGATTTATATATGAAAGCAACAGGAATAGTTCGTAGAATAGACGATTTAGGAAGGGTAGTTATTCCAAAAGAAATCAGAAGAACTATGAGGATTCGTGAAGGAGATCCGCTGGAGATCTACACCAATGCCGGTGGGGAGGTTATTTTTAAGAAATACTCACCCGTAGGGGAGTTGGGACCGTTTGCAGGGGAGTATGCCGATGCACTGGTGCAGGGCACGAAACTTTCGGTGCTTATCTGCGACCGTGACCACTGCATTGCAGCGGCAGGAATATCAAAAAAAGATGTTCTTGAAAGAAGAATAACGCCGCAACTTGAAAAAATAATCGAAGACCGCCGAATGACGGTGAATGAAAATTCGGAAGAAATCTTTGCACTGGAGGGCGTTGACCGCAGGATATGTGTGGCGTCGGCAATAATTGCCGCAGGTGATGTTACGGGTGCGGTGGTGCTGCTTGAAAACGATGAGTGCAAAAAAGCGGTTGAGTCCGATATAAAATTGGTGGGCGTTGCCGCAAGGTTTTTAGGCAATCAGATGCAGTAAAGAAACGCTGCTTGTCACCTTATAGGGTAACAAGCAGCGTTTTAATATCATAATCCAATTTGGTTATCTGTTGGGCTTTCTTTCTCTTCGTCTTTTTGCTGTTGCAAATATCCACCTTCCTAGTCAGAGAAGCTTGAAGTGATAGCAATATTATTCCTGCAGAGCATCCCATTCGGTCATAGCATCAAGAAGTTGCTCTTCTGCGACAGACATATCGTTTTGCAGTTGCTCGAGCAATACATAATCGCAAGAATTTTTTGGGTCGTCTATCTGAGCCTGTAATTCCTGCATGCGCGTTTCAAGTTGCGCTATCTTTGCCTCGGTCTTTTTAATGGCATTTTCTCTTTTGCGCCTTTCTTTTGCGGGGGTGGTGAAATCCCTCTTTGATACGCGGGGCTGTGTAGATATTTTTTTGGTGTTCTCGGTTTGCGACTGCCGTTTTGCCGTGGCAAGTTCCTCATATTTTTCGTAATCGCAATCGTATATCTGTGCATTATCGTCTTCGAATACGAGCAATCGCTCGGCTAATTTTTTTACGAAATATCTGTCGTGGGATACAAATATAATAGTGCCGGTATATCCGGAGAGGATATCCTCCAGCGTTTCTTTGGAAAGAATGTCCATATGGTTAGTTGGCTCGTCAAGAATAAGAAGATTCGGTTTTTTCGCAAAAAGTTTGCACAGTGCAAGACGCACCCTTTCACCGCCTGAAAGCATATCTACCGTTTTGAATACATCTTCACCGCTGAACAGAAATGCGCCCAGCGCACTTCTGGCCTCGAAATCGTTAAGCGAAGGAAAGGCGTTTTTATAGTCATCAAGCACAGTAAGCGAAGACGAATACTGCGCCATCTGCTGATCGAAATAACCGACACTAACCATTGCGCCAAGTGTGAATACACCGCCAAGCGGTGCAATACTGCCCATAAGAGTTTTAAGCAGTGTGGATTTGCCGAGCCCGTTACCGCCGATTATTCCAAGCCGCTGACCGCGCAGCAGAGAAAAACTGACGGTTGACAGCGGTGCCGAATATCCTATCGTGAGGTTATCGACGGTGAGCACCTGTTTTGCACTTGTAACCGACGGTTCCGGCGTGGCGTGGAATGTGCGGTTATCATAAGAATCGGGCGCGTCTATCTTCTCCATACGTTCTATCTGCTTAAGTTTTGACTGCGCCATTGCCGCCTTGGTTGCCTTGTAGCGAAAACGCTCGGCCACATCGTTCAGATGCTTTATCTCCTTCTGCTGGGCTATATATGCCCTTTCCTGTTGTGTGCGCAACAGTCTTTTCTGCTTAATAAAATCGGTATAATTGCCGACATAGCGTTCGGTTTTACCGTGTTCTATCTCGTACACTTCGTTTACGGTGCGGTCAAGAAACATTCGGTCGTGCGAAACGACAACAAAAGCCTTTTTATAATCCCTGAGATATTCTTCGAGCCATGTAACGGCATCAACATCAAGATGGTTAGTTGGCTCATCCAGCAAAAGAAGATCTGGTTTAGAAAGAAGTAACCTCAAAAATGCAATCTTTGTGCGCTGACCGCCCGAAAGTTCATCTACACGGCGGTGCTTATCCTCCTCGGTAAAACCGAAGCGTTTAATTGCCGCCTCGTACTCCTTTTCAAAATAAAATCCACCTGCGTTTGTAAAGCGGTCAAGCAAGGCTGTGTACTGCCTGATGATCTCCTCATCCTCGCAAGACTGCATCTTTTCAAGAAACACATCCAGTTGCGCCTTCATCTCAAGTATATCTGCATACGCCGAGCGCACCGCCTCGACCACAGTTACGGAGTTGTCTCTGAAACTCATCTGTTCCAGTTTGCCTACGGTAGGTTTTCCCGAAACGGCAAGGCTTGCGCCCTCGGCCTCGCTTCGAGCATTGAGAAGTTCGCCCGAAATAAGGCGGAGCAGGGTGGTTTTTCCGCATCCGTTTCTTCCGACTATCGCTATGCGGCTGTTGGTATTTATCTCCATAGTTACATTTTCAAGTATTCTTTCACCCGAAAGATCGACCGCAGCGTTTTTTATCGCAATCTGCATAAAATCACCCTCCTTTACCGAATAATACGCCTATTATTCTACCATTTTTTATTCTGCTTTTCAAGTGGATTAAAAAGTTGTTATTTTATTGACTTTATACCCCCTTTTGTGTTATTATATATTAAATTAGGGTTATTATATCCAAAATAATCCATTACACCGCGGAGGTATTTTATGATTATTTACAACAGCGACCTTAAAACTTTCTATCTTGAAACCGAAAATTCAAGTTATGTTATGAAGATTCTTGACAACGGAACTCTTGCACATTTTTACTACGGCGCAAAGATATCTCAGGATGATATTTCATACCGCAATTTTTTCCGTGACCGCTCTTTTTCCCCTGCAATTACCGTGGAAGGTAAGCGCACATCGATGAATATAATTCCGCAGGAATATCCTACCTTCGGCAGAGGTGATTTCCGTATTCCTGCCGTTTCGGTTGCCGACAATGCAGGCAGAAAGGTAAATAATCTTGTCTACTCCTCACACAGAATTGTTGACGGTAAACCTGCTATTTCGGATATGCCGCAACTTAATGTCAATACCGACAAGGTACAGACACTTGAAATAACCCTTATCGATACCGATTCGGGCTTTGAGACTGTACTTTCCTATACAACATTTGATGCCGATGATATTATCGCACGTCATTCTACCATAAAGAATATCAGCAGCGGCACCATTAAACTTCATCACGCCGACAGTGCTTCGCTTGATTTTGATGCTTCGGACTTTGAGATCATCACGCTTCACGGTTCGCATATACGTGAACGCCATGTTGAGCGTTATCCCCTGCACCACGGCATAACCTCTATCGAAAGCCGCCGCGGCGCTTCCAGTCATCAACTTAATCCTTTCGCCGCTTTAGTTGGCAAAAATACTACCGAATTCCTCGGCGACGCATACGGTATAACACTAGTATATAGTGCAGATTTCAAAATAACTGCAGAGGTAGATCAGTTTAACAGCATCCGTCTTCAGGCAGGTGTAAACCCCGAGACCTTCAGTTGGACTTTAGGTGCAGGTGAAACCTTTACTACCCCCGAAGCACTTATTACATACAGTGCAGAAGGTCTTAACAAAATGTCACAAAACTTCCATGCTGTTTGCAGAAAGCATCTTGGAAAATGCGCAGATAAGAGCATAAAACACCCCATCATTATAAACAGTTGGGAAGCAATGTACTTCGATATGAACGAGGAAAAGATACGCAACTTCGTTAAAGAATGTAAGGGTCTTGGCATTGATACCTTCGTTCTGGACGACGGTTGGTTCGGTCACCGCGACCGCGATGATTCCTCCCTTGGTGATTGGTTCGTTGATCGCAGAAAGTTCCCCGACGGTCTTTACGGTGTTATCGAAGCCTGCCACGAAAACGGTCTTAACTTCGGCATCTGGTTCGAACCCGAAATGATCTCCCGTGACAGTAAACTTTTCGAAGAACATCCCGATTGGTGCATACACGCCGGCGACCGTTACCCTGTTGAAGCGCGTCAGCAGTTGGTGCTTGATATGAGCCGTCAGGAGGTTGTTGACGAAATTTACAACCGTGTTGCGGCAATACTTACAGAATACGACATTTCCTATGTAAAGTGGGATATGAACCGTCACATCACCGATAACGGTTCCGATTGGCTGGGTACTGATCGTCAGGGCGAACACGCGCACCGCTATATCCTCGGTGTATATCAACTTATGGACCGCCTTGTAAATGATTTCCCGAATGTATTCTTTGAAGGATGTTCTGGCGGCGGCGGACGCTTCGATTTCGGTATGCTTTACTATATGCCGCAGATATGGACCAGCGATGACAGCGATGCTAACGAGCGTCTTAAGATACAGTACGGCACAAGTTTTGTATATCCGCCCTCTACTATGGTTGCGCACGTATCCGCCTGTCCCAATCATCAGACGGGCAGAGTTACCCCCTTCGAAACCAGAGGCGAGGTTGCACAGATGTGCAGTTACGGATATGAACTTAATGTAGGCTCCCTTTCCGATGATGAGAAAAAGCAGATTCCCGAACAGATAGCACGTCACCACGAACTTGAGGATCTTGTGAACAACGGCACATACTATCGCCTTATGAGTCCGTTTGAAACCAGAGCTGCTGCATGGGAACTTGTATCAGAAGATAAGAATAAGGCTTATGCTATGATAGCATTCAAAACCGCCGAGCCGCACCCCGTAGGCGAATTTCTTAAATTTGCAGGTCTTGACCCACAAAAGATATACACCGTAAAACAATTGGGTGTAAAACTTTCGGGCAGCACACTTATGAACGCAGGTATTCCGGTCATTCAACCCTTTAAGGACTACCCTGCACAAGCATTTGACTTAATCAGCGAGGAATAATTTATGTATTCAGAAAAATATAAAGACTTTTTATCACTTATAGTTTATCAAGTTTATCCCAGAAGTTTCAACGATTCCAACGGCGACGGTATCGGTGACCTTAAGGGCGTTATCGAGAAACTGGACTATCTTAAAGAACTGGGCATAAACGCCATCTGGATGTCTCCTTGTTACAAAAGCCCTAACGATGACAACGGCTATGATATCTCCGACTATCGCGATATTATGGACGAATTCGGTACCTTTGAAGATATCAAATGCCTTATTGCAGAGATGCACAAGCGCGATATGAAACTGATTATGGACCTTGTTCCCAACCATACATCTTCACAGCATAAGTGGTTTATAGAGTCCAGAAAATCAAAGGATAATCCCTACAGCGACTACTATTATTGGGCGGATGAGCCGCTTAATGATTGGATTTCCGAATTCCGCGGCAGCGCCTGGGCATACGACGAAAGCAGGAAACAGTATTATCTGCACTCCTATGCCGTTTCACAGCCCGACCTTAACTGGGAAAACCCGAAGGTTGTTAAGGAAATGCAGGATATTGTTGATTTCTGGGTAGACCTTGGTGTTGACGGTTTCAGATGCGATGTTATCGACCAGATATCAAAAGATTTCGAAAACAACCGCAACTGCTTCGGACCTCGACTTCATGAGTTTATCAACGCACTGTTCGGAAGAGAAAAAACAAAGCATATCTTCACCGTTGGCGAATGTTGGGCAAGCAGCATTGAAGAGGTTCGCCGTCACGCTGCGAGCGAACGAAACGAACTTTCTACACTGTTCCAGTTTGAACATATCGAGTGCGGAAGACACAACAAGTTCACCCCCAAGTCTGACAGCCTTACATCGGTAAGGGATATACTTATCAAATGGCAGACCCTCACGGGCGAAAACGACCTTATATATACCCTTTTCACCGACAACCACGACCAGTCGCGTTTTATTTCACGAATAGGCAACGATAGGGAACTCAGATACGAATCGGCATGTTGTATTGCAACAATGTTCTATACACTGCGCGGCGTTCCGTTTATCTATCAGGGTCAGGAATTCGGTATGACTGCCCCCCACTATGACAGCATAGAAGATTTTGATGACATAGAAAGTTTTAACTTCTATAAAGAGTTTTGCCAGAGTATGTCACCCGACGAGGCTCTTGAAAAGATAAACTTCGGCAGCCGCGATAACGCGCGTCGCCCCTTATCCTGGAGTGGCGACGAATATGCCGGTTTTTCCACTGCAGAACCCTGGATAAAAACCTACAGTCACTATAAGGAAATCAACCTTGAAAACGACCTTAGGGCAGAAAAATCAATATACCGTTTTTATCAAAAACTTCTCGCCCTGCGCTCGTCTTCTCCCGAAATACTTTACGGCGAATTAAAGGTTCTTTCCAAGCAAGACGACTGTTTCTTCTCATTTATCAGAGAATACGAGGGCAAAAAGATACTTGTTATCTGTAACTTTGAGCAGGAAAACGATATCGATACCGGTATCGTTTCGGGCGAACTGTTACTTTCAAACTATTCAGGCAGAGAGGCAATCAACGGTAAATACGGCAAATATGAAATCGCTGTATACCGTATTTAATATAAATTCAGCCCTTCCGATTTTTTAAGAAAGGACGATTAAAAAATGAAAGCCAAAAAACTACTTGCCGCAATACTGTGTCTACTATTCCTGTTTATTGCCGCCGTTCCCACATCGGCAGCAGAGGTGTACACTGTACTTACCCCCTCGGTGCATAACCACACCGACCTGCCGGACTATCCTTGCAGAGAAAATCTTGCAAATATGGAAAACGGTGAATCGTTAGTATTTGCATACGATACCCTGCTTACAGGATTTAAGAATCTTTCACGTATAATTGTACTTAAAAAGGATTCTTATCAGATAAGCGCCGAAGAACTGTCGCTTATTCACGAGGCTTGTTTTAACGATAATCCCGAAATTTTCTGGATACCCCGAACACTTCCCTATTCAGGTTCGCAGGACAGCGAGTTTAACGAGTATGTTATGTGGGTAATGCCGTCTTACAGTTTCACAAAAGACCAGATAACACAGATGTCTGCAGAACTTGAGACTGCGGTTCAGAAATA
>JAZOBW010000055.1:0-2327 GCA_045596185.1 Acutalibacteraceae bacterium
AGTTCTTAAAATTTGCAAAAATTAATGTTTTCTTGAAAGTCGAAAATAAGGTTATCTAACTTTTAATATGCTAAAAAATTTATTTGAGTCGGCAAATAAATACCTTTAGCGCAAAAAAATTATAAAAAAGAAAGGATGCTACAACAATGAAAAAGAAATATCATGTTGTGCTAACACCAAATGAACCCGAAATAATCGCGTTCAAAAAGTCCCTACCCTATGGTCATCTGAGCCAGACGGTCGAACTAATTATGACCGAATCACTAAAAGATCAGGTTGCCGAAATCCCAATGGATTTTAAAATCGGGCCGGTCATTGAAGACGTGCATACCAAAATCTCTCTTCCCGAAGAACTGGTTCAAAAGTTTTGCGAGAAGTTCGGATGCCAAAAAGGCAACCTCACCTCCTTTATAAAAACGGAGGTTAAAAAATGCATTAGAAAGAATTTGGAAACTGAATTCAAGAAATATTTTTCGTCCACAGATGTTAAGGCGATATTTGACCAAGTGATCAACCGTGTGAACGAAAAAAGAGATTCTCTGGACGCCGGTAGCGAAAAAAGTAGGCTCGTAGAAAAAGAGGGGTTGAATGCATTTTTTGAAATGCAAAACACCATAAAACAAGAAAGGAACAAAAGATAATGGAAGAAAGAATTTTATTTATTAAACTTGACCCTATAACAGAAATCGATGTTATCTGTTGGATGAAATCATTGCCATCCCGAACAATAAACAAAACTGTGAACCAAATTGTTATTGCCGAAAGCCGAAATAAGATTGCTCGGATTCCAAATGAATTTTCGTACACAAACCAGGTGGAACCTTTAAGATGCCGACTCATCTTTAAAAGTAAAGCCGCTTTGAGTTTCCTAACAAAAATTCCCAAAGGCAAATATAAAGCGACTCTTGTAAAAATCATCCGTCGACATATAGAAAAAAGCAAAACTTTGCCTCCCGCATCATTTTTCATACACCGCCGATATCTTTGTACGGCTACCGACCGTTTTGTAGCAATTATTAAAGATAAAAAATTGCTAACCAAAGGTGTGCCCAACAGGTACGATAAACTAACCGAGTTTTATGAACTTGCCTTTGCAGATTTTTCTAACTCAGTTTTTGATTGTTATAAATCGGTGGACAGAAATCACGGTAATTATAATTTGTATCATCTCGACTGCGAAGACATTATCAATAAGGCTTTCGTTCAGGTGTTTGGAGAGATTGCGAAACCTGAAAACGAATCTGTGAACGAAAATTCTGTTGCAGCACCAGAAGAACCTGAACCGAATTTTGCTGACGAAAATCAGGAAGATAGAATTTATAAAATTCTCAAGTACGGTTTACCCGACGAAGAATTTGAAAGAATCAAAGAAAAATTAAAGGAGCGTAAAAACAATGAACAATGAATATTATAACAATAAATATAACGCCCAAGAAAGCAGTGTGATTTTTTGGGAAGATATTCTAGAAAAACTCAGCAAACGCGATAAAGAGATTTTTAGAATATTGGTATCCTCCGGTGTATCTGAAGAAAAAGAGGCCAAGGAATTAATTATAAATAGTTTTATTTACAAACAGGAAAAACCGCCCAGTATGAATGCTGCTTATCTATCAATCAAAACTTTTTCCGATATGGGTCTTTTAGATAAAAAAAGAATGTCTACTGGATATCGCCCTTTTAACATCTTAATTATCACCGATTTAGGCAAACAAATTTATAGAATGTTATTTAAAAAAGAACCACCCGAACAAGAACATATGAAACTTGCTGGTGAGCACGCAAGCGTTCAACACGCTTATATGATTAAGGATGTTAAAACCATCCTTGAAAAAACAGGAAATTATAATCAAGTTACTATGGGGCGTAAAGAGAATAATATTAAACTTCCGGATGGCCGAATGATAATTCCCGATGTTATTGCGACCATAAGCCCTTACCATAGACATTTTATTGAAGTGGAATGTGGCAACCATCACCAAATCGACTTCAATGATAAATGTAATAGATTGGTATCTTTAAGTCGATCAATAATCATAGTTGGCGGTAGTCGTAATGAGGTCACTAGGATATTAAAACCGCAGGTGGAAAATTTCATAAGATTTAAAGATCGCAATGTACTTAAAATATCCCAAACACATATATATTTATTCAGTATTTCAGATTTGTCAAAAGGCATAATTACTTACCATTATGATATGAGTTCTAATGAGCCAATCTGTGGTTTTGGAAGAAAAGCAAAGGAGGTGTAAGGCAATGAACAATAGTTTTCTTAATATAGGAAATAAGGCATTTGTGAGAGTAGCAGAAATTATATGTATTGAGGCTGC
>JAZOBW010000056.1:0-10684 GCA_045596185.1 Acutalibacteraceae bacterium
CGATAACACCGCGAAGACCGGCAGTTCCAAATTCAAGGTCTTTATAGAAAGCATCGGAGATTGCTTCTTTATCGTCACGAATCTGTTCGAGTTCTTTTATCAGATCGCTATCGCCAATAGCCTTTTTGCACCAGAGTTCGTATTGTGCGTTTATCATAAACTACCTCCAAAAATATACGAAAAATATAATATAATTTTATCTGTTAAATACCCACTTGTCAATAATATTATTTATTATTATTGTAAATATTTTCAAAAAATAAAATTCTTGACAATTTAACCCAAATATTGTATTATAAGATTAATATTTGTGATATTGTAAAGTTTGGGTGTCTTGATGGACGAAATTTTTGTTGAAGATTGCACATTATTGTCGGATGATACCCTTGTAGTATATATACGAAATGGTGAATACAGATATCTTGAAGTTCTTGCTGAAAGATATAAATCAATGATTTTTGGTATTGCTCTTGAATATGTTTCTGATTCATTTGAACTGGACGATCTTGTTCAGGAAGGAAACATTGCTTTCTTTTCGGCTGTGCAGTCTTATAAGCAGGGGTTGTCTTCTTTTCGCACATTTGCAAATCTTTGTGTTACCCGTGCCATATTGTCGCACACCCGTAGTTCCAATGTATCAAAGCGCATACCAAGTAATCTTATAACTTCTATAGATGATACTGATTTTTCTGTCGATGAAAGTCCCGAAAATATTATCATTGAAAAAGAAAAATATAAAAATCTTACAAACCGAATAAAATTCACACTTTCAGATTTGGAATATAAAGTCTTGTGTGAGTTTTTAATGGGATATAGTTATGCCGATATTGCTTTGCGACTCGGCATTTCCGAAAAATCCGTCGATAATGCATTGCGCAGGGTAAGGGAAAAAATCAAATCATAAAAAACGGGAGACCGTTTATATATGCCCAAGTAGCTTAAGTTAGCAGAGCGTTGAAAACAAAGATGTCGGTGCGACTCCGTCCGGGGCTAAAACCAAAAAGAGAGGTACAAAAAGATGTTCGAAGACAAGACTTTAGTCTGCAAAGACTGCGGCGAGGAATTCGTGTTCTCTGCAAGAGAGCAGGAATTTTACGAGTCCAAAGGATTTGTAAACGAGCCGTTGCGTTGCAAACCCTGCCGTGATAAGCGTAAAAACGCCGGCAGAGCCCCTCGCGAAATGCACGAAGCGGTTTGCGATGCATGCGGTGGTGTAGCACGCGTTCCCTTTATTCCGCGTGATGACCGTCCGGTTTACTGCAGCGAGTGCTTCGCAAAGATGAGAGAAGAACAAGCATCTGCTGACGCTGAATAATATTCTTTCAAACTAAGGGAACTGCTGTGTACAGCAGTTCCCTTTTATTGTATATTTCAAAAATCGGTTACAATTATTCATATTTTTGTAATATAATTATTGTATCATTGTTGTTAAATAGAAAAAATAGGAGGATATATTATGGGATACCAAAAAATCCTTATTGTCGATGACGATGAAAATATTTGCGAACTTTTAAGATTATATCTTGAAAAGGATGGCTTTGAGACCGCTGTTGTCAACGACGGTGAGGCTGCAGTTCAGTATGCCACAAGAAATGAACCCGATTTGATCCTACTTGATATAATGCTGCCTAAACTTGATGGTTGGCAGGTTTGCCGCGAAATCCGTAAAACGAGTTCTGTTCCTATTATTATGCTCACTGCAAAGGGTGAAACATTTGATAAGATACTCGGTTTGGAACTCGGTGCAGACGATTATGTAAGCAAACCATTTGATGCAAAAGAAGTTATTGCACGTATAAAGGCAGTGCTTCGCCGTAGCACTGATAATGAAAAATCCGGAGAGATCAAAGAGGTTCGTTTTGATAAACTGAAAATCAATCTTACCAATTACGAACTTACCGTAAACGGTAAAACCATTGATACACCGCCTAAGGAACTTGAACTTATATATCATCTTGCAAGTAATCCCAATCGTGTTTACACACGCGATCAGTTACTTGACGAGGTATGGGGCTTTGATTATTACGGTGATTCCCGTACCGTTGATGTTCATGTTAAAAGGCTAAGAGAAAAACTCGAAAATGTGTCTGAAGAGTGGAATTTGAAGACCGTTTGGGGTGTTGGATATAAATTCGAGGTAAAGTAATTTATGCGCCAGAAGTTATTTAATAAATTCTTTCTCGCAACATCTATAATCGTTCTTGTTTGCCTTACGGTTATGATGATGATTCTTACCTTTACTTATAATCACTATTTTGCTGTTGAAAAAAATGAAACAATGCAAAAAACATGTGATCAGATATCGGAGTATATTGTTCACACAAAGGCGTTTGAAAACGATGATAAGTCGGTATACTTTTTATTATCCAGTTTTTCCGATGCATCTGATATTGACATCTTCTGTACCGATGTACAGGGGAATATATCTGTTTGTGGTTGTGATGCTTTCGAGGCCGACGGTTCGTGTGATCATTCGGGAAGTCGCCTTGATATAGGGCGAATCCTTACAGATGACGGCTCAAAAAACACTAAACTGAACACTCTGGATTTTTATAAGGAACCGCACTATGTTTCTTATTCAGAAATTGTTGTATCTGATGAAACTGTCGGTTATGTTATCTGCGCAACATCTATTGATACTATCAAAGAATTGATGACACAGGTTTCAGAACTATATATTTTTTCGGCAATTATACCAATACTTATAATGTTTATTGCCCTCTATATCATGACCTACCGTATGACTCGACCGCTTAAGATGATGTCTATTGCAGCAAGGGCTATGGCAAAGGGCGATTTTTCAAAACGAATTCCGGTGACCGATGATGATGAAATTGGTGAACTGGCCGTTGCATTTAATCAAATGACCAATTCTTTAGCACAACTTGAGGGTATGCGTAAAAGTTTTGTTGCCGATGTATCACACGAATTAAAAACTCCTATGACAACTATAGGCGGCTTTATTGACGGTATTATTGATGGTACTATTGAACCCGAAAAGCAGGGATATTATCTAAAAATTGTCTCTGATGAAGTAAAACGGCTGTCGCGACTACTACAAACAATGCTTAGCATTTCAAAGTTGGAGTCGGGCGAGTTTGTGCTTAAAAGTGAGAAGTTTGATTTTCGCGAATTGCTTATTGGTGTTGTTATATCGCAAGAACAGCGTATTGAGCAGTTAAAACTGGATATCAGAGGTTTGGAAACCCTTGCTAATGTTACGGTTAATGCAGATAAGGACTTAATACATCAAGTTGTTTATAATCTTGTTGATAATGCCATTAAATTCAATGTTGAAGGCGGATATATTGATTTTAGCGTAAGGGTTGATGCAAAGAAAATGAGTTTTTGCATCACAAATACAGGTAGGGGAATACCGCCAACCGAACTGCCGTATGTTTTTGAACGCTTTTATAAAGTTGATAAATCGCGTTCTGCTAATAAAAACAGCACCGGTTTGGGACTTTATATTGTTAAAAATATTCTTAAAAATCACGGCGGTACAATAAAGGTATCAAGCAAAGAAAACGAATTCACAACCTTTGAAGTACAGTTGCCGTTATCTAAATAATTTCCAAGGAGACGAAGTATGGACGATATTAACAAAGAATTTGAAAATGAACAGATTGAGCAAAATTCGATTGAAACTGCAGAAGAAAATAACGCTCAACCGGTTGAAGGTGATGCTCAGCAAGAAACGGTGAAAAGCGAAGAACCTGAAAACAGCACTGAATATGCTGTTGCTTCCGAAGAAAAAGTACCCGATTCCACACCTAATTGGAGTCCGATAAATTATACACCTGCAGCGCCGGTTGCCGATTATCGTCCCGCAAGTAAGGGTTTGCGTATTTTCGCCACCATTATGGTAATGGTCATATTGCTTACCGCCGCAAGTGCCGCAGGATATTTTCTGGGCAAAAACAGTAATAATCTTACGGGAATCGGTACAAAGGTTGAGGTTGAACTCGATTCTATTCCACGTGACGGTGACAAGTATAATGCATCTTCTGTCTATTCAATGGTTGATGAATCGGTTGTCGGTTTACAGGTCTACAATATGTCAGGATTGGCAACGGGGGCATCGGGTGTTGTTTACAGCAGCGACGGATATATTATAACCAACGATCACATTTATGCCGAAATCGGTGCGGCTAAATTCAGGGTTTATACGTCTGATGGTAAAGAATACGATGCTGTTTATGTTGCAGGTGATTCCATTAGTGATATAGCAGTTTTGAAGATTACCGATAATGCTAAACTTAAACCTGCAACATTCGGAAACTCCGATGAACTGATATGTGGTGACGATGTTGTCGCTATCGGTAGACCCAGCGATGCAACCGACAGTTCATCGATTACTTCGGGCATTGTTTCGCTTCCTAAAAAACGCGTAAAGACTACTACGAACTACAGTTCAACACTGATACAGACCGACAGTGCCGTTAATCCGGGAAGTTCGGGCGGCGCACTTGTCAATATGTACGGTCAGGTTGTTGGAATTGTATCCTCAAAACTTGCCGGTGTTCAGTACGATACTGTTGGATTTGCGGTGCCTTCTACAACCGTTAAACGTGTTGTAGAACAACTGATCGAACACGGCAAGGTGATCGACCGTGCAAAACTGGGAATCACCTATACCGAATATACTTCACTTCACGCAATAGTCGGAAATACAGAGAATGTTGGCTTGTTGATTGCATCTGTAAGTAAGGAATGTGACCTGTTTGGTGAAGCAGAAGCAGGTGATCTGATTACTCATATCAACGATATTGAAATCACAAAGGATGATATCGTTCTTGATTTAATAGAAAATTCCAAAGCAGGAGATACCGTTGTTCTTACTATACTGGATAAAGACGGTGTCGCCACCGACCATAAGGTAGTTTTGAAGGCGAATATCGGTGAATCCAGCTATTCGGATGTTGAAAATAAACCGGATACCGATTCATCTTCGGAAGGCAACGGCGAAACCTTTGATTTTCCCGATGGTGAATAAAATTTGTTAAAAAATGGGGACATACTGACTGTTATAGTCGGTATGTCCTTTTAATTTTTTCCTTAAAAAAAAGGGATATATGTGGGCAAAATATTGTTGAAAGAGGGTTGAAGATAATGAAAGCCGCAAAAACAGTAATAAAAACAATGTTTTTTGTTTTGTTGTTTGTCAGTGCAACAATTTTTGTTCTTGTATATATTTTAGGGCAGCATATGTCGCAAAATTACAAAATAAATAGGGGAGAACAACTAAAAATTGATAGTATTATACCCGTTACTGCAGAGTATAACGGTGCAAAAGTTTCGCAAAGCGGAAAACACCGTGTGGGAGATACCTTTGAGGTAGATTTGAAGATGTTTGGTGTAATACCTTTTTCCACGGTAGAGGTTGAAGTTGTTGATGAAATGTATGTTGCCGTTTTGGGTAATCCATTTGGAATGAAAACCTATACTGATGGCGTTTTGGTAATCGAACTTACAGATGTTGATACAGAAAAAGGGTATATAAATCCCGCAAAATCGGCAGGTATCAAAGTGGGAGACTACATTAAATCGGTAGACGGTGTATCAATTACCTGCAACGAAGATATTGCTGAACTGGTAGCACTTTCAAATGGGAAAACCATGGAATTTGAAATTGTGCGCAACGGTACAGAAATATTATTCACTGTGAAACCTGTAAGATCGGTTGAAAATGATACCTATCGTGTGGGGATTTGGGTCAGGGATAGTTCAGCAGGGATAGGAACACTAAGTTTTTACAGTCCTTCAACCGGCATTGTATGCGGTTTGGGACACGGCATTTGTGATTCTGATACGGGCGAATTGCTTAAACTGAATTCGGGAGAATTGGTAGGAGCACAAATTTTGTCGGTAAATAAGGGTAGCAGCGGTAATCCGGGCGAGTTAAAGGGAAAATTCACCTATGACGATATAGCAAATATTGAACTGAACAGCGAATGTGGTGTATACGGTTTCCTAAAGGGCAGTATAGATATCTCAAACCTCACTGAACTGGCACTAAAACAAGAAGTGGAGGACGGGAAAGCACAGATTTTATGTACTGTGGAGGGTGAATCTCCGAAACTGTATACCTGCACTATTAAAAAACGCAGTTCTGCTTATCTTTCGGACACACAGAATTTTATTGTAACCGTAACCGACGATGAACTTATCGCAAAAACGGGCGGTATTGTACAAGGAATGAGCGGTGCGCCGATACTGCAAAAGGGTAAACTCGTCGGCGCTTTAACCCACGTGCTTGTAGACGATTCAAAAACAGGCTACGGCATTTTCGCAGAAAATATGCTAGAAACCGCACAAGGTGTTGCGGAAGAACAATTAAAGGAAGCATCGTAAAAACCGGCTGTATCGCTAATTGAAGTGATACAGCCGGTTGGTTATATATATAAATGATTTGTTTATTAATTAAACTTCGGCAGGTAATCGCCGTGGGCGTCAATAAGCTCGTCAACCATTTTTTTGATTGAGTCAATATCAAGTTCACTGCCGGTATGCGGGTCAAGCATAGCCGCCTGATATATATGCTCCTTCTTGCGAGTGACAGCGGCTTCAATTGTAAGCAACTGGACATTAACATTTGTCATATTCATAGCGGCACACTGTACAGGGAGGGCACCAACATGATATGGGTGTATAATGCCGCCCTTGCCGATAACACAAGGAACCTCTACGCATGCTTCGTCGGGCAGGTTTGTGATATAGCGCTTATCGTTGAGAACATTTCCGCCAAATTCAAACGGAGTGCCGGTTACAACCGCTTCCATAATGTGTGAAGCATACTCGCGTGAGCGTGTATGCTCCTTCATACCGTTTTCAAGTATATCCCTATATTCCTGTTCCCAGCCGTTTATCTGATTTACACAGCGTCTTGGATATTCGTCCAGCGGAATGTTATATTTTTCAATAAGTTCGGGATACTTGCTCTTTATGTAGAACATATTATATTCGGCATTATGCTCACTTGATTCGGTGCAATAATATCCAAAGTTTCTGATATAGTCCATACGCACCTTATCGTTTGCTTCTGGGTCCGCCATATATGCATCGATTTTGGACTTAATTTCCGGGTAGAGGTCAACGCCGTTTTTATCCTTGAGTTCGAGTAACCAAGCCATATGGTTGATGCCGGCTATAAGGTCTTTTCTGCCTTCAATCTTATCATCCATACCGAGTCTTTCAAGTAGTTTTTGAGAACAAACCTGAACGCTGTGGCAAAGACCAATTGTATTAATAGGGGTATATCTTTGCATATATCCTGAAAGCATTGCCATCGGATTAGTATAATTAAGGAAAAGAGCATTGGGGCAGGCCTCTGCCATATCATCTGCAAAATCCTGCATAACGGGAATGGTGCGAAGCGCACGCATAATTCCGCCAATACCAAGTGTATCAGCAATCGTCTGTCTTAAACCGTACTTTTTTGGAATTTCAAAGTCAATTATAGTGCACGGGTCATAAAGACCGACCTGAATTGCATTTACAACAAAGTCGGCACCGCGAAGAGCATCCTTACGGTTCTCAACGCCTAAATAACACTCAATTTTACCATATCCGCCGTGGTTTTGACGCAATGCCTCAAGTATTACGCGGCTTTCCTCAAGCCTTTTTGCATCGATATCATAGAGTGCAAATACACTGTCACGCAAAACCTCGCTGCACATACAGTCGCCTATAACGTTTCTTGCAAAAATGGTGCTACCCGCACCCATAAATGTTAGCTTCATAAAGTTTACCTCCAAAGCTTTTTTCTTAATTATATATTGACAGGCATAGCAATTGAATGGTAAAATGTGACTATAATTTATCATTTTGTTGTTTTTTGAGGTGCATTATGCAGTATGTAGAGGCGGTCATAAACAAGGGGTATGGTGGTATCAATCCAATTCAGTTTGGATTTGAAACATGTGAAAATGCTCATCATTACGGTCCTGCAATACGCACATTTTGGCTATTACATTACATTGTTTCGGGAAGAGGATATTTCAGAATCGGGGATAGGGAATACAATGTTACTTCGGGGAACATTTTTGTTATTCCGCCGTATGTTGAAACCTACTATGAAGCCGATAAAACAGACCCTTGGGAATATATTTGGATAGGCTTCAGTGTTTCGAATGAACTGCCGATAGCGCTTGAAGATGTAATTTATTCTCCAAATGCAGCCTGTGTTTTTGAAAGTATGAAGCAAAGCAGTCAAATGACCGCAGGCAAAACCGAATTTTTATGCTCTAAAATATGGGAATTATTTGCTTTGTTGCTTGAGAAAAAGGACACAAAGATTGACCATATAGAGACTGCACTTAGTATAATTCATTCTGAGTATATGTCGGGCATCTCGGTTGAGGAAATTGCCGACAGACTCGGTCTTGAAAGGTCATATTTCTCCTATTTGTTCAAAGAAAAAATCGGTATCTCGCCAAAAAAATATCTGCTTAAATACAGAATGGAGCAGGCGGCAGACTTGATAACCAATTACGGTTATAGTGTATCCATTGCTGCTCTATCGGTTGGGTATAACGATATCTACAATTTTTCAAAAATGTTCAAAAGGTGTTATGGTGTTTCTCCATTGGAATTTCGAAAAAGAAAAGAAGATGTTTAGATTATATGTGTTGGTCCTAGATTTACACACTTGTGAGCGATGCACCCCATTCGGAGTCCTTTTCTGTTGCATTTAACAAGAAGATATGATAAAATTAATTGACAAAATTGTGAACAAATTTTAATTATAAAACAATTAAAATTACACACATATTTATTATTGAGGAGATCCTTAAATGAAACGCTTATTATCACTTTTTCTATGTTTGCTTATAATTGTAGGCTGTTTTGCGGGATGTAAGAAAGAAGCAGTATCTACAGTTGCAAACGGTGAGCAAATCACACGCGGTGCCTGGATTAAGCTATTAACAGACAGTTTTTATCTTAATAGCACAACAGAAAAACCATATTTTTCTGATATCACAAAAGATAACGAATTATTTAATGCTGTTCAAGCATGTGTAGATTTAGAAATTATAGAAAAAGAAGATAAGTTTTATAAGGATAATGCCGTTACATATAAAGAAATCGCCTTAAATGCTGTTAACGCTATCGGCATAAGTACAGTTCAAGATTATTTAGAAACTGACAAAGAGTTATCTGAAAAGAAACTTTTATCATTTGCAACGGATAAAGGAATTATAAAAAGTGCATCTGAAAAGTTTGCAACAATAACCGATGCCCAAAACGCAGCGAAAACTGCTGTCGCTTTGTACATTAACAAACCTTTTGTTGAAAAGAAAAAAATAGAACTTGGCGACGACATTATTGATTTGAAGGATGAAAAGATAACGGTTGATAACGATTCTTTTACTTATGATAATGCAGACAAACTAAAAGTCGGCGATATAATTATTCTTCCACCTACAGAGGAATATATCGGCGGTCTTGCACGAAAGGTAGAATCAATTTCGGGTAATACCGTTAAAACAACAACACCTGAATTAGGAGAAGTTTATGAAACGCTGCAACTATCTTCTGTAACTGTTCCGGATTTATCTGATATTGAGGTAGCAAACGCCGGAGTTACTTTTGAAAATTATTCTGAAATAGAACTCACCTCAGCACAAAGCAAACCCCAAGTTACAACACTTGCCCATAATTCAAAAAATAATAGCGATGTTCTTTTACTTGCTAATAAGGGAGCATCGTTTAATGTAAATATAAATATTACAAAAGGAAAACTTTCAATAGACGAGGGTTGGAGTTCATTAAGTGGAAGTTTTTCGGAAGAAGATATTAAAAATAACTATCCTCAATTTAAATTTGATAAAAACGGAAATATGTATACTTCCAAGTATAACAACGGTTATGAAATAAAAGGCAAAATAAGTATTTCTGATTTATCACTTACAAATGATGTTGACTTCGGACTTATTCAGGGCTTGAAAAAAGCACAGACCAAGGTTAATTTTAAGGCAAGTGTAAATTTGTCCGTTAAAGGAAAAATCAACGAAACCATTGATGTTTTCACAACATCAATACCGATAGGAACAACAGGTCTTTGGGTGGATGCTGTATTTTCTCTTGTGTTTGACTCAAATGGTGATGTATCTGTAAAATGCACACTTGAAAACACAACTACCTATACATATGAAAAAGGTCTTAAAACCGCTAACGATACTAAACTTAATAATAAGGCTGCTATAGCGGGAAATCTTTCTGCAAAGGTAGGACCAAGGGCTGTATTAGTTGCACTTGGTATAGATTTGTTTGATATTCAGGCAATGATAGGTTTGGCATCAAAGGCAGATGTTAGTGCAGAACAAGGAACAAGCGAAATCCCTTGTGTTGATGTTAAGGTGTATGCTCCGACCTTATCTATTGCATTTGCTGGTGATAAAAATACATTGCTAAATCAGTTGGGATTTAGTGCCACTTGGAAAGTTTATGATATAGACGGCGGTTGTCAGAAACCTTTAACAACACTTACATATCACTATGAGGCAAAAAATGGTTGGGTAGATAAGTGTACACATCCCGAAAAGACCGAGAGTGAAGGTACAGTGTCATCAGATCAAGAACAGAGTTCTTCGCAGCCAAATTCAGATTCAACACCTTATGAAACTGATGACGAACAGCAAACAACAAATATAACTTTAACGGAAGCTAAAGAAATTGCTGA
>JAZOBW010000057.1:0-2351 GCA_045596185.1 Acutalibacteraceae bacterium
TTTTATTTCCGTTTTCATCTACTACATATATAGTATCAAGTTGTTGCATAAGACTGCGCTTATATGATTCGATATACTCGCGTCTGAGCAGTTGCTGTTCTGCCTTTTCCTCTTCTGTAAGACCTTCGCTCTTCTGCTTTCGGGCAAGTTCGTTTATACGGTCTATTTTCTTCTGATCCATTTTACATCTCGTTTCTGCCCTCAAGTGCACGGGCAAGTGTATATTCGTCGGCGTATTCAAGATCGCCGCCTACCGGTATGCCGTATGCAAGACGGGTAACCTTTATTCCCATCGGTTTTACCAACCGTGATATATAACTTGCGGTAGCTTCGCCCTCAACATTTGGATTGGTAGCCATAATTATCTCGGTAACGGTGCCATCGGCAAGACGGGTCATTAGTTCTTTGATTCGCAGCATATCAGGTGTGATGCCATCAAGAGGGGAGAGAACACCGTGAAGAACATGGTAAACACCCCTGAACTCTCTGGTTCTTTCAAATGCCATAACATCGCGCGGATCTTCCACCACACATATCACAGTTTTATCACGCTGGGGGTCGTTGCATATCTGGCATATGTCCATATCGGTAAGTGATTGACAGCAACTGCAGTAGTGTATCTTTTCTCTTGCATTTATAAGTGCCTGAGCAAACTGCTGTGCGCGTTCGGGCGGTTGTTCCAGAATACTGAAAGCAAGTCTTTGTGCGGTTTTTTTACCGATTCCCGGCAAACGGGAGAACTGATTTATAAGTTCGTTGAGTGGAATTATATTGTAATTCATCAGAACATACCGGGGATATTAAGACCGCCTGTTATTGCGCCCATTTCTTCTTCGGCAGTTTTGATTGCATTACCGATAGCTTCGTTTATCGCAACAGTGATAAGATCCTCCAACATTTCGCTGTCGTCGGGATCAATGATATCGGGGTTGATCTTTATGGATTTAATGAAATGCTTACCGTCTACAGTAACTTCAACGGCGTTGCCGCCGGCGGTGGCAGAATACTCACGCTGTTCAAGGTCTTCCTGAAGCGTTGCCATATCCTCCTGCATTTTTTGCGCCTGTTTGAGCATCTGGTTCATATTACCGGCACCGCCGGAATTAGGGATTCTTACCTTCATTTGTAAATCTCCTTCAAATAATTTATTTTTTAAGACTGTTAAGTTTTGCCGCGAAAGCCGCGAGCGGATCGTCTTCGGTTACGGTTGCGCGTTTGTAGGGACCAAGTTTGTAAACAGCGCCCAGAACCTGTTTAGCGGCATTTCTTATGGCATCACGATAGGTGATATCGTTTACCATGTCGCGGAACTGTACACTGTTGGTATCGATAAGAAGATACTGCCCGTCTATAAAAGCACGGGAACCGTTCAGAACACCTGCCAGAATGGGACAACTGGTCTTAAGCACTTCGATTACCTCGCCCCACTGTAAAACCTCGTTTTCGGTGTTTTCGTTAACAGGCTCTTCTTCGGGTATAGGTATGTCATCGGGCTCATAAACCGACTGTGCTGTTTCGGCCTCACGCGTTGGGGTATCGGCGATTTTTTCGGGCTGCGGCTGTACTGAAACAGCAGAAATGCCCGAACATTCAAGCGCTGTTATTCTGCGTTCTAAAGCCGAGATATCGGTAGCGACGGCAGGATTACACAGTTTTATAACCGTCATTTCCATTTCGCATCGGCGGTTGGCGGTCTGCATAGCGGCCGATGCCGACTGCAGGCAGGAAAGTATCGACATAATTTCACGTATATCGTATTTCGATGCCTGTTCTTCTAATTTTTTAAGTTGTGCCGAAGAGCATACAATAGGTTTTTTATCGCCCTTTACCGTTTTTATTATCATAAGATTTCGGTAGTGCTCTGTAAGTTCCGAAAGTAGTCTTAGCATATCTACCGACATCTTGTGCAGTTGATCTATCAGCAGTAAAGCCTCTTCAGTATTTCGGTTTTTAATCGCATCGGCAAGTTTAATAAGATAATCGTTACCGGCCATAGCACAGGTTGCGGCAACGGTATCTTCATTTATTTCTTTGCCGCCTGAAGCGCACAGATCAAGTATTGATAGTGCATCACGCATACCGCCGTCTGCTGCAGATGCGATAAGTGTTGCGGCACCGTCGGTAAGAGAAAAGCCTTCCTTTTCGGCAATGTAATGCAGTCTGCTACAGATTTCGTCGCTTTCGATTCTTCTGAAATCGAACCGTTGGCAACGCGAAAGTATTGTTGCAGGAAGTTTGTGAACTTCGGTAGTGGCAAGAATAAAGACAACATGAGCAGGGGGCTCTTCAAGTGTTTTGAGCAGAGCATTAAATGCACCGATGCTGAGCATATGCACCTCGTCTATGATGTA
>JAZOBW010000058.1:0-2846 GCA_045596185.1 Acutalibacteraceae bacterium
GCAAAAAACAATGACTCAGAAAAGAAGTAGTTTTACAGGTAAAATAGGGTTCGTTCTGGCCGCGGCCGGATCGGCGGTAGGTCTTGGTAATATATGGCGCTTTCCGTATCTTGCTGCTAACTACGGTGGAGGTATCTTCCTTTTGGTATATCTTATACTGGCTGTTACATTCGGCTTCGCCCTTATGTGTGCCGAAATTGCCATAGGCAGAAAAACCGGCCAAAGCGCTATCGGTGCATTTAAGCAACTTGATTCCAAATATTCATTTATTGGTTGGCTGGGTTCACTTGTTCCGATGATAATTCTGCCGTATTACTCTGTTATAGGCGGTTGGGTATGTAAATACTTCTTTACATTTGTTACGGGCAGCGGAAAGGTTGCAGCAAAACCTAAATATTTTGGGAATTTTATAGGCGAAACTGGCGAACCGCTTTTGTGGTTTCTTATCTTTATTGGTATAACCGCCCTTGTTGTACTTTTTGGCGTTGAAAAGGGTGTTGAAAAGGTCAGCCGCATTATGATGCCGATATTGATAGTTCTAACGGTTTTCATATCGGTTTATGTCCTTTTTCTTCCGGGTGCTATGAAGGGCGTAAAGTATTATTTCATTCCCGATTTCAGTCAGTTTTCTGTTATGACAGTTCTTGCCGCAATGGGACAGTTGTTCTATTCAATGTCACTGGCTATGGGTATTATGATCACCTACGGTTCTTATATGAAAAAAGATGTTAATATCGAAGGCTCGGTAAGGCAGATAGAACTTTTCGATACAGGTATTGCATTCCTTGCAGGCCTTATGGTTATTCCAGCCGTATTTTCTATTGAAGGTGCCAATGCATACGAAACATTGCAAGAGCAGGGCCCCGGACTTATGTTCGGAATACTGCCCCGCGTATTTGCTGATATGCCGGCAGGTAATATAATCGGTATTGTTTTCTTCCTGCTTGTATTGTTCGCGGCACTCACATCTTCAATTTCGCTTATGGAAACGGTTGTTTCTATTATTAACGATAAATTCAAATTGAATCGCAAGGTAACCTGCCTTATCGTACTGCTCGGATGTATCATTCTCGGTGTTCCGTCCAGTCTCGGCTACGGTGTATGGGATGCCGTAAGTGTTGCAGGTATGGCAATTCTTGATATTTTCGATTTCCTCAGCAACAGTGTCATTATGCCGATAGTTGCACTTCTCACCTGTATATTTGTAGGTTATATTATTAAACCGCAAACACTTATTGACGAAATCGAAATAACGGGCAGATTCAAAAGCAAGAAAATGTTCGTTCTTATTATTAAATATATCGCGCCCGTTTGCATAGTACTCATACTCATTTCTTCGATTCTTAACGGTTTGAATATCATAAAAATTTAACTGAAGTTCAAAATTATAATGGCGGCACCTTCTTTATGTAGGGTGCCGCTATTGTTATTTTCATTAAAACCGTTCTTTTACCAACTTGATTTTACAAAAAACAGTCGAATACCTTTCGCTATTGCAAACGTTATATTATAAAATCAATCTTATCGCAACCGCAGGTTGCGAAAAGATTAAACAAAAGTTGCTTGATTTATTGTAATGAAACTGATATTATTATATTAGTATTTAATATAAGGAGAGTGGATCCAATGTCCATAGGCGAAAAAATCACGCGGCTTCGTACTGCCGCAGGTATTTCTCAGGAACAACTTGCCGAAAAAATATCTGTTTCCCGTCAATCGGTTTCCAAATGGGAAATGGATCAGGCGTTGCCTCAAATCGATAAAGTTTTGCAACTTTGTGAATTGTTTGATATTTCAACCGATGAACTTTTGCACGATCAGATCGATATTGACTGCAATCCTTTCGATGCACCGGTGCAGAACAAGTATTTCGGAACCGATGGCTTCAGGGGCGAAGCAAACCTTACCTTAACCTCTATGCAGGCATATAAGGTCGGCCGATTTCTCGGTTGGTATTATTCTTCTGCACTTTCCGGCTGCAATAAATCCGGTTACCGCCCACGCATCGTAATCGGTAAGGATACCCGCCGCTCAAGTTATATGCTTGAATATTCGATTGTTGCAGGTATCACCGCTTCGGGAGCAGATGCATATATGCTTCATGTAACCACAACCCCCAGCGTATCTTATGTTACCCGTCAGGACGAATTCGACTGCGGTATTATGATCACCGCTTCCCACAATCCTTTTTACGATAACGGAATAAAGGTAATAAACCGTTACGGTGAAAAACTTGATGATAACACCACCGCTCTTATAGAGGCTTATATAGACGGTAATATGAAAGCACTTGGTGTAAACGGTCCTGATCTACCACTTGCTTGTCGCGAAAAAATCGGCTGTATAGTTGACTATGTCGCCGGTAGGAATCGTTATGTTGCATATTTAATATCACTGGCATCTCATTCCTATAAGAATTTAAGAATCGGTCTTGACTGTGCAAACGGTGCCTCCTGGATGATAGCAAGGTCTGTATTCGGCGCTCTCGGTGCACAAACGGTTGTTATCGGTGCCGATCCCGATGGTCTTAATGTAAACCGCGACTGTGGCTCTACTCATATAGAAAAACTTTGTGCTCTAGTAAAGGAGCAACATCTTGACCTTGGATTTGCTTTTGACGGTGACTGTGATCGCTGTATCGCAGTTGATGAAAACGGTAATGTTGTAGACGGCGATAAAATGCTCTACATTCTCGGTATGCGCCTAAAATCCAGGGGTATGCTAAACGGTGATACCGTTGTTGCTACGATTATGTCAAACAGCGGCCTATTTTCAAGTCTTGAAGCGGCAGGTATGAAGTGCGAACAAACCACCGTAGGCGACCGTTTTGTTTATGAATGTATGCA
>JAZOBW010000059.1:0-13280 GCA_045596185.1 Acutalibacteraceae bacterium
TCTAATTCGGTATCAGTCTTTAAGGGCACGTTCAAGCCATGTAAAACCAAGATCAAGCGCATCAAACATAGAATTTTTGGTGCTTTCTTTTTCGATGCGTTCTGCAAAAGGAAGGTTTATATCGCTTTTGAGAAGAACTACCGCAACCTTATCGGCAAGTTCTAATTTATCCTCTTTTTTAGAAGAAAGAATCTCGAAACGAACCACAAATTTATCCGACATATCGCCGTAATATATCTCATTTCCTTTACGGACAAGCGGTTTGCCCTTATAGGTTAAAAACTTATCTGCCATCTGTAATATCTCCTATTCCGTTTTCAAAACAATAATTTTATACTTTTAGCACAAATAAAAGTATAAACTATGGATAGCAATATGTCAAGCGTATAAATTTTATTTTGTATGTTGACTTTACCGCAAATTTTGTTTATTATTATATTTGTAAAAATTTGTACTTTTTGGAGGCTATGTAAAATGGATAACAGCCAAAAAACGATGGATATGATAGTAAATCTTGCCAAGGGCAGAGGCTTTCTCTATGCAGGAAGTGAAATCTACGGAGGTCTTGCAAACTCTTGGGATTACGGCCCTCTCGGCGTGGAACTCAAAAACAACATCAAGCGTGCTTGGTGGAAAAAATTCGTTCAGGAAAGCCCGTATAATGTCGGTCTGGACAGCGCCATTCTTATGAACTCCGAAACATGGGTGGCATCGGGTCATTTAGGCGGTTTTTCCGATCCTCTTATGGACTGCCGCCAGTGTAAAACACGCCACCGTGCAGATAAACTTATTGAGGATTATGCTGCAGAAAACGGTCTTGACGATAATCCTGCCGCTTTCAGCGATGAAGAAATGATGAACTACATTCGTGAACACTCCATCGCCTGCCCCTCCTGCGGCTCCCACGACTTCACAGATATACGCAAATTCAATCTTATGTTCAAAACATTCCAGGGTGTTACAGAGGATAATACCTCTACCCTTTACCTGCGTCCCGAAACTGCACAGGGCATCTTTGTTAACTTTAAGAACATCCAGCGCACAACCCGTAAAAAGTTACCCTTCGGTGTAGGTCAGATAGGTAAATCCTTCAGAAACGAAATAACCCCCGGAAACTTTATATTCCGTATAAGAGAATTTGAACAGATGGAACTTGAATTTTTCTGCAAACCCGGTACAGACCTTGAGTGGTTCGACTACTGGCGTCCCTTCTGCCGTGACTGGCTGCTTAATCTGGGAATGGAAGAAAAATCACTGCGTCTGCGCGATCACGACAAGGATGAACTTTGCTTCTATTCAAAGGCAACCACCGACTTTGAATTCCTTTTCCCCTTCGGCTGGGGCGAACTTTGGGGCGTAGCAGACCGTACCGACTACGACCTTACACAGCACTCCAATCATTCTGGTGAACCGATGGAATATTTTGACCCCGAAACAAATGAAAAATATGTTCCTTATGTTATCGAGCCCTCGCTCGGTGCAGACCGTGTAACACTCGCCTTCCTCTGCAACGCATACGATGAAGAGGTTGACGATAAGGGCGATACCCGTGTTGTACTGCATCTGCACCCTGCCCTTGCCCCCTTTAAGGCGGCTGTTCTTCCCCTTTCAAAGAAACTTTCAGATAAAGCGATGGAGATAAAGAACGAACTTGCCCGTGACTTTATGGTAGATTTTGACGATGCCGGTTCCATCGGTAAACGCTACCGCCGCGAGGACGAAATAGGTACTCCCCTTTGCATAACCTATGACTTTGACTCCGAAACCGACAACTGCGTAACTGTTCGCGACCGCGACACTATGCAGCAGGTTCGTATTCCGATAAGTGAACTTAAAGAATACATCGCAAACAAGATTGCTTTTTAAGTTTTTACAACACTCTCGCTTTTGAAAACGGAGGTATTTATGTCTTCAGCCGATATCTTAACTATGCTCGCTCAACTGCTGGGCGGTCTGACCTTCTTCCTGTTCGGTATGAATGTTATGTCAGGCGGTCTGGAACAGATGTCGGGCGGCGCACTTGAGCGCACACTTAAAAAAGTTACCAGTAAACAGGTACTCAGTTTCTTCCTTGGCGCAGGTATAACGATTGCCGTTCAGTCCTCTTCGGCTATGACCGTTATGCTGGTAGGCCTTGTTAACTCGGGAATCCTTAACTTCGCCGATACATTCGGTATGATAATGGGTTCAAATGTAGGTACCACACTCACCGCGTGGATTCTAACCCTTACTGATGTTGACGAGGGCGGTTTCTTTATGACACTGCTTCATCCGATGACCTTTGCACCCATTCTTGCCTTTTTCGGAATAGCGTTACATATGCTTTCCAAAAAAGAAAAGCATAAAAATCTTGGCTCAATATTCATTGGTTTTGCAATACTTATGACCGGTATGAACTCTATGAGTGCCGCAATGAAGGATTTCAGAGGACTGGGTGAAGTTCTGGGCGCATTCTCTGCACCGCTTCTGGCACTACTTGCCTCAACACTTTTCACCGGTATAATTCAGTCTTCCGCCGCTACCGTTGCTATCGTTCAGGCCTTTGCCCTTTCAGGAGCAATGAACTATCAACAGGCTATTCCGCTGGTTATAGGCGCCAACATCGGTACCTGCGTTACCTCGTTTATTTCATCTATCGGCACTAACACCGGTGCAAAACGCGTTGCCGCTATGCACACAGTGGTAAATGCCATCGGCGGTATTTTATGTGTTGCTATTATGTACATCATAATGGCCGTAAATCCCGAATTTATGCAACAGCCCGTAGGTGTTGTGGGTGTTGCCGCCATACATACACTGTTTAATATCGGTATAACCATACTGTTTATTCCTTTCAGAAAGCCGCTTATCCGCCTTTGCGAACTTATTGTTCGCGAAAAGCAGGACAAGCAGCACACCGTATTTCTGGATGAGCGTTTGTTCAACAATCCCGCTCTTGCACTTTCAGAATGTCACAGCCTAACAAACGAAATGGCAGAACATACCCGTGCCGCTCTTTCCCGTGCTATCGGACTTCTTAACAACTATAACGAGAACGATTATGCTTTCATAAAGGATACCGAAACACTCACCGATAAATACGAGGACAAACTTGGTACATATCTCGTTAAATTAAGTTCTGCAACCCTTTCGGAGCACGACTCCCACGCAGTTGCCCGTCTTATTCACAGCATCGGCGACCTTGAACGCATAAGCGACCACGCACTGAATATAGCCGATGTTGCTAAGGAAATAAAAGAGAAAAAGATAATTTTCTCTAACGATGCCACAAACGGCATAAAGGTTATCACATCTGCGCTTGATGAAATAGTTACTATGACCTTCGATTCTTTCAAAAACGATGATGCCGATCTCGCCGCCCGTGTTGAGCCGCTTGAACAGGTTATCGATAAACTGAGAAACGAACTTAAAGCACGGCACGTTGAGCGTCTGCAGAAAGGTGATTGTACCATTCAACTTGGTTTCGTATTCTCCGACCTGCTCACCAACTACTCCCGTGTATCCGACCACTGTTCCAACCTTGCGGTTTACACAATGCAACTTAACTCCTCCAAACTTGATACTCATAAGTATCTCGGTAAAGTTAAGTCTGCCGCAACCGGTGCATTCGTTGATGAATTCAACCACTTTGACGAGAAGTATTCGTTGGAAAATTAATCACATAATCAAAATAACAAACGCCGACACAAACCGTGTCGGCGTTTTGCATTTATAAAATCATTTTGAAAGTTCTAACCTTTTTATTCTTTTGTATTCTTCTAATATTTTATCTTCTATATCTACGTATATACATTCTCTGCACTGCCCTAATATATCCAAATCCACATCACCCAATAAACAATCTCCATCATTTTCTACAACACTAAGCGTTACCAATTAAAACTTAAATGTATGACACCGATGGAATACCACTCCGCTGCTGCGGCGTGAAAAATTCCACCCTGCTGCGCAGCAGGGTGGAATTCACTCAAATTAATATTCTTTTGTTTTTTTGTCTGTCTACTTGACAGGGAGCACTCCACTGTGCATCGGGAGTTTCTGTATATATCATTTCCTTATACCAAAATGGTAAATGGTAGTTGTATCGTACTTTTCGCCCGGCCTTAAAATACAGGGAATAAAATCGGGACGATTTACCGAGTTTGGTGCGTACTGTGTTTCAAGACATAGTGCGTGAAGCGGTCTCTGCGGTACTCCGTTTTTGAAGTTTACGGGGCCGTCCATAACGCAACCTGTATAAAGTTGAACCGCGGGAAGGTCGGTATACATTGTGAGTGTTCTGCCGCTCTCGGGGTCAAAATACTCTACGCGGCGCTTTAACATACCGTTGAAACCTGCAAAGTTGAAGTTGTGATCGAATGGATTTTCAATCTCGCGCTCAACACGGAAATCGTATATCGTTCCGTCAACCGGTGTGTGGGTATTTTCAACCGGAATAAGGCGATCATCCACATCAGTGAAGGTATCACAGTCCATAAACAAACGCTGTTTCATAACCGAACCGCCATCGTAACCGTTTAGGTTGAAATAGGTGTGGTTTGTAAGGTTTACGGGGGTTGCCTTATCGGTAGTTGCCTCATAGTGAATACTGAAGCGGTTGTCGTTATCGAAAGTATATGTAACCTTTACTTCAAGTGTTCCGGGGTAGTTTTCCTCGCCATCTACAGATGTGTATTTAAGAACAAGTCCTGCCTTGTCTGCTTCTTCGAAGGGGGTGCAGTCCCATATTTTAACATTAAATCCTTCGTTACCGCCGTGCAGGTGGTTTCCGTTATTATTTGTGTTAAGCACATATTCTATACCATCAAGTGTGAATCGACCGTTTTCGATACGGTTGCCGTATCTGCCGATAAGTGCTCCCTGATATCCGCCGCCGGTAAGATAGCCTTCAACGGTATCAAATCCACAGATAATATCCTTTAGATTTCCGTTGCGGTCAGGCATATAAATTTGATTTACAATACCGCCCATAGACAGTATACGTACAAATGCACCTGAAGCGTTAGTGATCTTGTAAACATCTACTGCTCTGCCATCAGGCATACTGTCGAAAAATGACTTTTCTATTTTCATAATGATCTCCCTTTATTTTTTTATTTCAGCAAATAAAAACACTGTTCTATTTGTTTGATCCGATAATTTTGCGAACTATATATGATGCCGCTGTCAAACCTGCCGACGCAGGGACAAACGCCATACTGGAAGGAACACTTTTACCATCTTCGGTAAGGGAACTTTTAACGGGTATTTCATCACTCCATACAACATCGAAACCCGATATATTTCTTTTGCGGCACTCGGTACGAACTACACGGCAAAGAGGACAACCCTCGGTTTCGAAAATACCCGAAATGCGTATCCTTTCGGGACAAAGTTTATTGCCCGTTCCCATAACGCTTATAAATGGTTTATCTGCGCAATGCTCGGCTATAAATATCTTAGCCGTTACATTATCCACAGCATCAATGACCGCATCGAATTTATCAAACGGTATATCGCTTTGGCGATTCACAAACTCCCTGACTTCAACAACGGTTGTATCGGGATTTATATCCGATATGCGCTCACGCGCGACATCGGTTTTATATCTGCCAACTGTAGAGTTAAGTGCTATGAGTTGACGGTTAATATTACTTGTCGAAACGGTATCGTTATCATACAGGTAAAGGCAACCTATACCGCTTCGGGCAAGTGCCTCGGCAGCATAGGACCCAACACCACCTATACCGAAAACGGCAACCGTACTGCCGTTTAGTTTTTTATATGCTTCTTTCCCGATAAGGGCCTCGGTTCTTGTTTTCATATCAGCCCTATCAGTTTCAAAAGATAAGGAAGTTCGGCCTCGAAATTTACACCGTACTTCATTTCCGGATGATTTTCAAAGGTGCGTTTGATACAAGCATAGGTGTAATCAACCGCAATCTGCGTGGATTCGATAAGGCTTTTTCCGTTAAGAAGTGCCGCAACAAATGAACTTGAAAAAACATCGCCGGTACCGTGATACGCGGTCTCAACATAATCCGAAAAAGCATACTGAATGATGCCGTTTTCATAGCAAGCGGCACCTATACGGCGTTTATCGAACCATACGCCCGTAAGAACCACCTTACCGTTGTTCATTTCGCCAAGCGCCTTTACAATATCTTCAATATACTGCTCATCATAAGGACCTTCTTTATAAGGTATACCCAGCATAAAGCAAGCCTCGGTAATGTTGGGGGTTATTATATCGGCATCAGTACAAAGTTTTTTCATTTCCATCGGAAAATCGGGTGCAAAACCACCGTAAAGTTTTCCGTGATCCGCCATAACGGGGTCAACCACAACAATACCGTCTTTACGGTTTATCTTCTTTATTGTTTCACGCACGATACCTATCTGCTCTTTAGAGCCGAGATATCCGGTATATACCGCATCAACATCTATTCCCTCTTTCACCCAATGGTCGGCAACAGGAAGAATATCGTCGGTAAGGTCACGGAATGTATACCCCGAAAAACCGCCTGTATGCGTAGAAAGCACCGCAGTGGGGATAGATGCAGTTTCAATGCCCGCCGCCGAAATTATAGGCAGCGCCACCGTTAGCGAACATTTACCGAAACACGAAATATCGTGAATGGCGGCTATTCTTTTCTGTGACATATAAAATCCTTCTTTCCTTATTTTTTTACCCCTTTTTTAGGGCAAATATCATTCATAGGACATCTATCGCAAAAAGCCTTTCTGGCCGTGCATATATCCCTGCCGAAAAGAACCGTTCTATGGCAAAAATCATTTGATTTTTCGGGTGGCAGCAGTTTTCGCATCTGCATTTCCACCTTGAACGGATCTGTGGTATCAACAAGGCCCAACCGATTGCACAGTCTGTTAAAATGAGTATCTGTAACATCAGCTCTTTTCCCGTATATATCACCGCAGACAAGGTTTGCTGTTTTTCTGCCTACACCGGGAAGTTTTATCAGTTCTTCGATACTATCGGGAACAATACCGCCGAAATCCTCGGTCAGCATTTTGCCTATCCCGATAAGGTCCTTTGCTTTAGTTTTATAAAGGCCGCAGGTTTTTATAAGTTCCTCTATCCGTTCCAGCGGTGCTGCGGCCATGCTTTTCGCATCGGGAAATTCGGCAAACAGCGCAGGAGTAACCATATTCACACGGGCATCGGTACACTGAGCGGAAAGTCGCGTTGCAACAAGCAGTTGAAACGGGTCGGTATATTCAAGTGAACATACGGCATCCGGATAGAGCGCCTCGAGTCGGTTTACGGCTTCAACAGCCAACTGTATCTTACGCACGGGAAATATCCTCCAGTTTCAAATCACCGTTCTTTATCCATTTTAGTTTACGCATAGCCTCTGCAATAGCGAGACATAAAACGGCAGGAAGTACAAAATGCATAACAATTATTTCGATGATGGCAACAACGGGAGATGTACCGGAATCTACCATAGTAGAGTAACACATAAACTGACCTACAAAGCCAGCAGAACCCATACCTGAACCGACCTTATCACTTACCATTCCAAGCACCGCAGATGAGATGGGGCCAAGAACTGCGCTTGAAAGAATTGAGGGTATCCAGATGCGAGGATTACGCATAATATTTGGCATCTGTATCATAGAAGTGCCCACGCCCTGTGCAATAAGACCACCAACCTTGTTTTCTCTGTAACTGATGACGGCAAACCCGACCATATTACAGCAACAACCAATCGTTGCGGCGCCGGCGGCAAGACCGGACAGTTCCATAGAAATACCGATAGCAGCAGAAGAAATGGGAAGTGTTAAAAGTATTCCCATAACGACCGATACTACCATTCCACCCAAAACAGGACTTTTTTCAACATTGATGTTTACAAGTTGACCCAGCCAACGCATAGCGACGGATATGTAAGGACCGACGAGGAAACCTGCAGCGGAACCACCAAGAATACAAAGAAACGGTGTAAGTATTATTTCAAGTTTTGTTTTACCCGAAACAAGTGCGCCGATTTCTATTGCAACATAGGCAGCAATAAATGCGCCAAGCGGCTCACCGGGAGTACCGAGAGAAAATGCTTCAAGTGATACATTCGGGAATGCACCGACAAGACCTGCAACTGCCGCGGAAACGGTTGTAAGCGGTGAACTTTTAAGTTTTGCTGCAACGCCCACACCAATACCGGCACCGGTTATAGTTTTTGCAAAATTGCCGATTGTATTAAGATATATTCCGACGGTGTTTCCCCCAAAAAGCAGTGATATCTGGCATATTATCGTTCCGATAATCAAGGTGGAAAACAGCCCGTATGCCATACCGGAAAGCCCGTCAATAAACACACGGTTAAGATATTTTTTCACCATTTCTTAATTCCTCACCAAATAGGATATAAAATAAATTTATATAATTATACATTCTTTTTTTCATATTATCAAGTGCAAATGAATTTTTTTGGGTATTATAATACCGATATTATGAAAACGGAGGTATTCTTTTGAAAACGATAGCGTTTTTTGACACGAAACCCTATGATAAGGCTAGTTTTACGAAGTTTTCAAACGAAGAATTGAATATACGATTCTTTGAAAACAAACTGAATTCAGACACGGTAGGTATGGCGGCGTGCTGTGACGGTGTATGCGCATTTGTTAACGACACCATAGACCGTAATGTTATTGAAAAACTCGAAGAATACGGTGTGGGTGTTATTGCTATGCGATGCGCCGGTTACAACAATATCGACCTTAAGGCGGCGGCAGGCAGGGTGGAAATACTGCATGTACCGGCATATTCACCCTATGCGGTAGCAGAACACGCAATGGGTATGATACTGATGCTGAACCGAAAACTTCACCGCTCCTATATAAGAACCCGCGACCATAATTTTTCGCTTGAAGGTCTTACCGGTTTTGACCTGCACGGCAAGACGATAGGAATTATCGGTACAGGTAAGATAGGTTGCTGTCTTGCCGATATTGCGAACGGTTTCGGAATGAAAATATACGGCTTTGACCCATATAAGAATCCTAACTTCTGCGGAGAATATATAGATTTGGAAGAATTGTTTGCGCAAAGCGACATCATATCGCTGAACTGTCCTTTAACAAAAGAAAATCGCCATATTATAAACAGCAAGACCATTTCAAAAATGAAAAAGGGTGTCTATATAATCAATACCTCCCGTGGACTGCTTGTGGACACCCAGGCGCTGATAGATGGAATAAAAACCGGCACAGTTGGTGCAGCAGGACTTGATGTTTACGAGGAGGAAACCTCCTTGTTTTTCGAAGATATGTCGGAAGAGATTATACACGATGACACCCTATCAACACTAATTGCGATGCCGAATGTTATTGTAACATCGCATCAGGCATTTCTCACCCGTGAAGCATTAGATGCAATAGCACAGACCACCCTGCAAAATCTTGAAGATTATTTCAAGGGAAGAGCGTTAAAAAACAAAGTCCTTGTAAACCCATAAAAGTTGTGATATACTCTTTTCGGGTGATTTGAATGACAAAATTTTATTGGATAAGGCATTGTGAAGCCGTTGGAAATGTTCAGCGTCTGCTTCAGGGACACGTTGATCTGGACATATCTCCTCTAGGTGAAATACAACTTTCATTCCTTGCAAAAAGATTCGAAAATGAAACGGTAGATGCCGTGTATTCAAGTCCCCTTATCCGTGCCGTTAAAACTGCCCGTGCGGTAGCCGACCCCAAAGGTCTTGAGGTTATCACAGATCAAGGTCTGATAGAACTTAACGGCGGCATATTTGACGGCAAACCCCGTGACGAAAGTTTCAGACAGTATCCCGAAATCGCCCGAAACTGGAACCATCACCCCGAAGATTTTCAAGCCCCCGAAGGGGAGCCGATGCGCAGCGTATATGATCGTGCCTGGGAAGCGGTGGTGCGTATCGCAAAAGACAATAAGGATAAAACTGTTGTTATTGCAACCCACGGTGGTGTTACACGCTGTCTTGCCTGCAGACTGATATACGGTGATATAAAGAAGCTGTCCGAAGTAAACTGGGCCGAAAATACCTCCGTTTCCTGCTTTGAACTAGACGACCGGCTAAACCATAGTCTATTATACTATAACGATTGTTCCCACCTGCCGGAACAGTATATAAACCCCAAAAGCCGATTTGTAAAATTGGAGGAACCGGTATGATAATTATGTCTGTAGATCTGGGCAAGGCGAGAACCGGTGTTGCGGTCAGTGACGCAGGCGAACAGTTTGCCTTCCCAAAAACGGTTATAACAGAATACAACACCGACCGCCTTGTAGAAAAACTATGCCAATGTGCCAAGGAATACGGTGCTGAACTTATAGTAGTGGGTCTTCCGAAAAATATGGACGGCAGTTTGGGCGAACGCGCAAAGGAATGTACACTTATAGCAGAACAGATTAAATCCGCTTCGCAGATAGAAACCGTTATGTGGGACGAGCGCAGTACAACGGTACTTGCACACAACTATCTGAATATGACCGATACCCGCGGGAAGAAACGCAAACAAACTGTCGATGCCGTTGCCGCAGTTATTATCCTTGAAGGTTACCTTGAAAAACGAAAAAATTCAAAACAATTACCGAAACCGCTCTGATGAGCGGTTTTTTATATAAATTTTTCCAAAAAAGGACTTGACTTTGCACTTGAAAACCGTTATAATTATGTATTACTAACGATGATGGGGTCTTTTGCTCGTTTTTAGGAGTTTTAAGCGAAAAAATGCTTAAAAAACCACCAAAAACGCCTCTGTTTTTCGTTTTTAAGCGGCACAAGGCTGCCGAAAATTATTTTTAGGAGTGATTGTAAACCTATGGAGCCAACTGCAATGGTTAAACCTGTCCAAATGGGTAAAAACACTCGTATGACATTCTCGAAGATCAATGAAGTTATCGATATGCCTAACCTCATTGAAATTCAGAAAGATTCATACAACTGGTTTATCACAGAAGGTCTCAAAGAAGTATTTAAGGATATGTCCGCCATAACCGATTACAGCGGCAACCTTATGCTTAACTTCATTGACTACCGTCTGGACGAAGAGCCAAAGTACGATGTTACCGAATGTAAGGCGCGTGATACCACCTACGCCGCACCACTTCGTGTTACCGCAAGGCTTTTCAACAACGAAACCGGTGAAATCAAGGAAAGCGAAGTATTTATGGGTGACTTCCCGCTTATGACCGAGTCGGGAACATTCGTAATCAACGGTGCAGAACGCGCTATCGTTTCCCAGCTGGTCCGTTCACCCGGTGTTTACTATGCCGTTAAGGCAGATGAGAAAACCGGTAAGAAACTTTTCTCTTCTACCATTATCCCCAACCGTGGTGCATGGCTTGAATACGAAACCTCTGTAAGCGATGTTTTATATGTTCGTATCGATAAAAACAGAAAACTCCCCCTTACCACCTTTGTGCGCTCTCTCGGTATCGGTACAAACGAACAGATCCGTGAGTTGCTCGGTGAGGACGAGCGTCTTTCTGCAACCCTCGATATTGATGAAACAAAATCTGTAGAGGATGCACTTGTTGAAGTATACAAAAAACTTCGTCCCAGTGAGCCTGTTACAATCGAAGGCGCTAAATCATACATTGAGCAACTTTTCTTTGATGCTCACCGCTATGATCTTTCCCGTGTAGGCCGCTACAAATATAATAAGAAATTAAGCCTTGGCGCCCGTATAGCCGGTAAGGTTATTTCCCGTCCCGTTATCGACCCGATGACCGGAGAGATAATTGCCGAACCCGATACCGTTGCAACCAAGGAACTTGTAAGCCTTATCGAAAGCAAAGGTGTTCTGGCAGTTTATATCAATGTTCAGGACAGTGAGGGCAACATTTCCGAAATAAAGGTTCTTTCCAACGGTATGGTAGAACTTAAAGATTTTGTTGATTTTTCTGCCGAAGAACTTGCTGAGCTTGACAGCGAAGGCATCAACGAGAAGGTATCCTTCGAAGTGCTTAAGGGTATCCTTGAAGATAATTCCTCTAAAGAAGATATACGCGCAGCACTTCTTGAAAATGTCGACCTTCTTATTCCGAAGCACATCACTCTTGATGATATTTTTGCTACCGTTAACTACTTCCTAACATTACCTCACGATATCGGTAATGTTGATGATATCGACCATCTGGGCAACCGTAGAATCCGTTCTGTAGGCGAACTGCTTCAGAACCAGTTCCGCATCGGTTTTGCCCGTATGGAACGTGTTGTCCGTGAAAAGATGACACTGCAGTCTCAGGACGCCGAAAACATTACTCCCCAGTCGCTTATCAACATCAGACCCGTTGTTGCCGCTATCAAGGAGTTCTTCGGTTCCTCTCCCCTTTCACAGTTTATGGATCAGACCAATCCGCTGTCTGAGCTCACGCATAAGCGTCGTCTTTCAGCTTTGGGTCCCGGCGGTCTTTCCCGTGACCGTGCATCCTTCGAAGTTCGTGACGTTCACTATACTCACTACGGCCGTATGTGTCCTATCGAAACACCTGAAGGTCCTAACATTGGTCTTATTTCCTATCTTGCAACCTATGCAAGAATAAACAAGTACGGTTTCATTGAAGCCCCCTTCCGCCGTGTTGACAAAGAGACCGGCCGTGTTCTCGGCGATGTGGTTTATATGACCGCTGACGAAGAGGACGAGTACTATGTAGCACAGGCAAATGAACCGCTTGACGAGCAGGGTCATTTCCTTAACAAAAAGGTTAATGTGCGTTACCGCGACGGTTTCCATGAAATCGAAGCCGCCCGTGCAGACTTTATGGATGTTTCTCCGAAGATGGTTGTTTCGGTTGCAACCGCAATGATCCCCTTCCTTGAGAACGACGATACCAACCGTGCACTTATGGGTTCAAACATGCAGAAGCAGGCCGTTCCGCTCCTGCGCCCCGAAAACCCGATAGTTGCAACCGGTATGGAATACAGAGCCGCCGTTGACTCGGGCGTTGTCGTCCTTGCAAAACGCGCCGGTACCGTTATCTATGTAAGCGCTGACTATATCAAGGTTCGTGCAGCAAACGGCGACATTGATGAGTATAAACTTATCAAGTTCCTGCGTTCCAACCACGGAACCTGTATAAACCAGAAGCCCATTGTTGCCGTAGGTCAGAAGATCGAGCAGGGCGAAGTAATAGCTGACGGTCCTGCAACAAGCAACGGTGAAATTTCCCTTGGCCGCAACGCCCTTATCGGCTTTATGACCTGGGAAGGTTACAACTACGAAGACGCTGTTCTTATCAACGAACGCCTTGTTCGTGATGATATTTATACCTCCATTCATATCGAAGAATA
>JAZOBW010000060.1:0-1890 GCA_045596185.1 Acutalibacteraceae bacterium
GCAAGCGAATATGTAGGGTTTATCGGTCTGCTTGTACTGATTTACAACCGCACCCTTTGTAATGCCTGAAAGGGTTACATCTGCAGAACGGGTAAGTTCGTTTTCAGGAATAAGTCCAACCGACAAAAGTAAGGTATCGCAAGTGATTTTTTCAGCCTTTTCCATAATAGGCTTACGGTTTTCGTCAACGGGAGCCACCGTAACACTTTCTACGCGATCAACACCTGTAATATCTACAATAGTATGTGAAAGCATAAGCGGAATATTGAAATCGTCAAGACACTGCAATTTGTTACGAACAAGACCTGCTAAATAAGGCATAATCTCGATTACTGCCTTAACCTTAGCGCCGTTTAAAGACAAGCGTCTTGCCATAATCATACCTATGTCACCGCTACCGAGGATAACAACCTCTTTACCTACTTTATGTCCGTTTATGTTAATGAGTTTCTGTGCAGTTCCTGCGGTATAAATACCTGCAGGACGGCTACCCGGAATTACTAGATTAGCACGGGTACGCTCACGGCAACCCATTGCAAGCACAAGTGCTCCGAAATGAATATTTATAATGCCCTCTGTATTAACACAAACCAAGGTTTTGTCATTGATTTCGAGTGCAGTAGTGTTAAGCATAAATTCAATACCTGTCTCTTTAGCAATAACAGCAAATTTCTCTGCATACTCAGGTCCGGTAAGCTCTTCACCAAAATACTGAAGACCGAAGCCTGCGTGGATGCCCTGCTTAAGAATGCCGCCAATTCTGTTTTCACGCTCGACAACAATTACTTTTTCAGCACCGTTCTTTTTTGCCGATATTGCCGCAGCCATACCCGCAGGTCCACCGCCGACAACAACGACACAACAACTGTAATCTTTCATCTTAATTCCTCCCGAATTTATATTTAGAATTTTTATTTATATATCAATTTCCATACCGTCAAATGAAACATCAAATCCTTTATCGGCGGCAAGGGAAACAAAATCAGTATAATTACTGGAAATTCCGTTGTGTGAAAAATGGTTTAAAATCAACTTTGTTTTTTCGTCTATCAATTTTTCTTGAAGCATACGGTCACGGCATTTTATATTTCTGCCTAAACACATATGCCCGTGGTAGTTAAGTTCTTCGTAAGCACCTTCAGTACAGTCCATTGATACCAAATCAAAATACATTTTGCAAGTATTCATATATTCCCAAGTTTCTTCAGGGAATATATCGGTATCATGTGCATAAAGAATGTTTTTTTCACCGTCTGAAACCACATAAATATAGGGGTTATCTGTTCCGTGATATGCTTTCATTGCCGTAACTGTATATTTCCCTGCTTTAAAGGGCTCAAATGGATTAACCTTTACAAAATTAAGGTATTTTGCAATTTCACTGGGTAACTCCAAAATTTTCTTTTCAACATCAACACTTCCGTATAAATTCAATTTATAATCGGGTGCGGGATGCGAAAAACCGTTTTTAAAATACAAAAAATCCACAGGATATAAATGGTCTCTATGTACATGCGTAATAAGGCAATTATGAATATCGTGCAGGTTAATATCATTAAGCATACAATGATAATATGTATCACAGGGAAAATCGATAAGCAATTCATTATCAATTATCGCCTGCGAGCGGCTTCTGATGTTTTTACCCTTTTCCTTTAATGCTCTTCTGCAATTTTCACAATCACAAAACATTGCAGGATAACCTTCTGCCGCAGCAGTACCGAGATATTTTAATTTCATAACATCTTCTCCCTTTATTTAAATTTCTTACGGTATTGTGTAGGAGTAACGCCTACCCTTAATTTAAACATACTTGTAAAATAATGGGGATTTTGATATCCGATATATTCCGATATCTCTGATATTGACATTTTTGTATGCTGTAAAAGC
>JAZOBW010000061.1:0-2252 GCA_045596185.1 Acutalibacteraceae bacterium
TCTTAATGGTTATTTCGGTTATGCTGCTTGGTTACAATATTTTAAGAAGGAGGCGTAATTCCTTCTAAAAATATAAAATAACAGTTTAAGCATTTGCATATTCTGTTGTTTCACATCAACTTATAAAAAGGAGTTTTAGAAATGAAAAAGTTCACAAGAATTCTTTCTGTTGTTTTGGTAATAGTAGTTGCATTTTGCCTTACAACAACTGTTCTTGCAACCAAAAACGAAAATCAGGGTGAAATAAATATCACCAATGCCGTAAACGGCAAAACATACACCATCTATCAGATACTTACTCTTGAAAGTTACAACGGCAATGCTTATTCTTATAAGCCTGCTTCTGCCGCTTGGAAAACATTCCTTCAGGGCCAGTCCGGTATAACTATCGGTGATAAGGATTATGTAACCGTAGATACCGCTGCTTTTGATAAAGAGGCATTTGCTACTGCTGCTCTTGCTTATGCAAAGAATGCTGCAAACGGCATTTCCGCAACAGCATCTGTAACTGCAAATGCAAGCGGTGCATCTTTTGATAATCTTTCTCTCGGTTACTATCTGGTTGAGTCTTCTCTCGGCGCTATCGCATCGCTCGATACAACAAGGCCTTCTGTTGATATCACCGAAAAGAATGTTGCTGTTTCCTCCGACAAGGATGTTTACGAAGAAACCGACCTTGTTGACTCAAACGATGCTGCAATCGGCGATACCGTTAAGTTTGAAGTTGAAATCAATGCAAACAAGGGTGCACAGAATTTTGTTCTCCACGATTCAATGGACGCAGGACTCGATTTTGATGCCAATTCCGTAAAGGTTAGCGTAGGTACAAAAGAACTTGCTCTTACTACCGACTATATCGTAAAGACTGCCTGCAACGATGGTTGTACCTTCGAAGTTGCTTTCGAAAAGGCATATCTTGATACCATTACTGCCGCTACCAATATCACCGTTTACTATGAGGCAACCCTCAATGATGATGCAGTTATAGGTGCTACCGGAAACAAGAACTCTGCCTGGGTTTCTTATGGTGCAGACGATAACCCCAATGTAACTACCACAACCACTACCGTTACCAAGACATGGAAGTTTGATATTCTTAAGTATGTAAACGGCGACGAAACCAAGACACTTGACGGTGCCGGATTTACTCTTTATAACGACTCCGCTTGCACAAAGGTTAATGCTAACGGTGCTGAGGTTAGGACCGCTAACGGTGGTAAGGCAACATTCGATGGCCTTGATAGCGGTACATATTATCTTAAGGAAACCACCGTTCCCGATGGTTATAATGACCTTGAAAGTGTTGTCACCGTTGTTATTGAAAGTGACGGAACCGTTAAAATTGACGGTCAGGCACAGATTGATGGTCTTGTAAAGATCGAAAACAAGACCGGCTCACTTCTTCCCGGAACCGGCGGTATCGGTACCACAATTTTCTACATTCTTGGTGGAACACTTGTTGTTGCCGCAATCGTTCTGTTTGCAGTTTCGGTTTTTATGAAAGAAAATACGAGCAGCGATTCTTAATTTAAGATTTTTGTTTAGTTTTATTTGTTAAAGTCCTGCTGCGCCCAAATGGGCGCAGCAGTAAGGAGAACTCTATATGCGAAAACATCTTGCAAACATTGTTTTTGTGCTAATTTTTGTTGTAGGGCTCTCCTTACTGCTGTATCCCACGCTTAGTGATTACTGGAATTCTATGCGTCAGTCACGCGTTATATCGGACTATAACGAGCAAATTGTTGATCTTAATAACACACAGTATGAACAATTTCTTGCACAAGCCTATAAATATAATGAAGATCTGGCTTCAGAAGGTTATCGATTCGATTTTTCGGATAGCGATCGGAAAGAATATGAAAAAGTTCTTAATGTTTCCGGAAGCGGGATGATGGGTTATATAGAAATTCCTTCCATAAAAAGAACTATACCCATATATCACGGTACTTCCGATGCTGTCCTTCAAATTGCTGTAGGTCATATAGAGGGGACATCCGTTCCGGTTGGCGGTATAGGTACACATTCTGCACTTTCCGGTCACCGAGGACTGCCCAGCGCCAAACTGTTTACCGATATAGATAAATTGGTGATAGGCGATCTGTTCGTTATCAGGATCCTTGATGAGGTTTTGACCTACGAGGTTGATCAAATACTTATTGTTGAACCGAATGAACTCGATGCACTTGAAATTGAACCCGAAAGTGATTTATGCACCCTTGTTACCTGCACACCTTACGGTATAAATTCCCATC
>JAZOBW010000062.1:0-5595 GCA_045596185.1 Acutalibacteraceae bacterium
CCAGCGGTCAGTACGGTCGCGTAGATGACGCCGCAAGACTCATCGACCCGCGTGAAGAATAATAGGGAGGTACGAACAATGGCTTTATTTGAAAGTTACGAAAGAAGAATTGCTCAGATAAATGCTGAACTTGCAAAGCACGGCATTTCTTCTATTGAAGAGGCTAAAGAGATCTGCGATAACGCAGGTGTTGATGCTTATAATATCGTTAAGGGCATTCAGCCCATCTGTTTTGAAAACGCTTGCTGGGCTTATGTTGTAGGCTGCGCAATCGCTATCAAAGATCAGGTAAAGAGTGCTGCAGAGGCTGCCGAAAAGATCGGTGTAGGTCTTCAGTCCTTCTGCATTCCCGGCTCCGTTGCAGACGACCGTAAGGTTGGTCTTGGTCACGGTAACCTCGGCGCTATGCTTCTGCGCGAGGAGACCAAATGCTTTGCATTTCTTGCAGGTCACGAATCCTTCGCTGCTGCAGAGGGCGCTATCGGTCTTGCAAAGAGCGCAAACAAAGCCCGTAAAGAGCCACTGCGCGTTATCCTTAACGGTCTTGGAAAGGACGCCGCACAGATCATCTCCAGAATCAACGGCTTTACCTATGTACAGACCAAGTTTGATTACTTCACCGGCGAACTCGCAGTTGTAAACGAGACCGCCTATTCCGATGGCGAACGCGCACTTGTTCGTTGCTACGGTGCAGACGATGTTCGTGAAGGCGTTGCAATTATGCATAAAGAGGGCGTTGATGTTTCCATCACCGGTAACTCCACCAACCCCACCCGTTTCCAGCATCCCGTTGCAGGTACCTATAAGAAAGAATGCATCGAGCAGGGCAAGAAGTACTTCTCGGTAGCATCCGGCGGCGGCACAGGCCGTACACTCCACCCCGATAATATGGCAGCAGGTCCGGCTTCCTACGGTATGACCGATACCCTCGGCCGTATGCACTCCGATGCTCAGTTCGCAGGTTCTTCTTCCGTTCCTGCCCACGTTGAGATGATGGGTCTTATCGGTGCAGGTAACAACCCGATGGTTGGTATGACCGTTGCTTGTGCAGTTGCAGTTAACGAAGCACTGAACAAATAATTCATAATGTAACCAAAAAGGACTTGAAGATTACTCTTCAAGTCCTTTTTAACAGTTATTCTCATTTATGAATTCTGCAATATCCTCTATACGGCAATTTAATGCAGTACAAATCTTATCAAGCGTTTTGGTTTCGATGTTTTCGTTTGCCTTTAATCGTCGAATTGTTTTACTATCTATTCCGCATTTTTCTCTTAACTTATATGTAGAAAAGCCCTTTGTTTCCATTGTTATCCATAATTTATCAAATATTATCATGATATACCCCCTTGACATATATTATTATGGGGGTTATAATCCTAAATATTAAGGGGATATAATCCCCATACGCTTTCAAAAGGATGATTATTTGATTAAACGTGTTGTGATTGCAGGGTGTAGAAACTATAATAATTATGACGAGGCAAAAATATTCATTGATTTTTGTTTATCTAATATACATAAGGAAAAGGAAAATGACATTGTCATTGTCTCAGGATGTGCAAGCGGCGCTGATGCTATTGGAGAACGATATGCAGAAGAACACGGGTTTAAGGTGGAAAAATACCCTGCTGATTGGAGAACCTATGGCAGAAGCGCAGGACCAAGGCGGAATAAACGAATGGCAGAAGTCAGCGACTATGTTATTTGTTTTTGGGACGAGAAAAGCAAGGGTACAAAGTCAATGATTTCCTTTGCTCGTAAGTGTGGGAAGCCCGTCAAAATTAAAAAGATATTTCAAGACGAGGTTTAATAATGAAGATTGGCAATTATGAGTTTGAGTATATTCAAACCATTGAACCATACAAGGATAATTGTGGGCGAATCTGCTTGTATGCGCCACAAAATAAATATAACAACAAAAAAGGGTTGCCGTTGCACAAGTTGGGCGACGGAGAGTTTTGTAAATTCAAACTTGATAAAGCAGATACGGTAAGTGGTGTATATGCTTGGGTTGTTAATGGAGATTCAAAACCAATATACATAGGCGAAGCCAACAATCTTAAAAGGCGCTTTGATATGGGGTATGGTATCATATCTCCCCGTAACTGCTTTGTTGGGGGACAAATTACCAACTGTAAAATGAATAAAGTTGTTTTAGAATATTACAAACAAGGCAAAACAATAGATATTTATTTTTACAGAACAAACAATTACAAGGCAGTAGAATTAGAGTTGTTACGAGAAATAAAGACGAAATATAATACTAAAAATAATTGATATGAGGAACTTTTTTCTGCATATCTTTTTTGATGTTGAAAAAATATCTTTTCAACTTTTTTCTACAACAGATAGAGCCATATAGAGCCTTCGGAAGCCACGAACCCCCTAAAAAACCCTTTTTTGAGTAAAAAAGATATGCAGAAGAAAAAAGGTCTATTTATAGTGAGAGGTAACAACCCCATGGTTGGTATGACTGTTGCTTGTGCAGTTGCAGTTAACGAAGCTCTGAACAAATAATCTACGATTATTTGTAATGAATCAATAATCAAAAGGCTTGAGGCGGTTGCCTCAATCCTTTTTTGTTTTGTAGGGGCGATTCGTGAATCACCCTTCAAATTAGGTTAAAATAAAATCGGGCACATCATTTTAAGGTTTGCTCCTTTGATGTGCCCGATTTTTTATTGTTTAGTATAAAAACAATCCTCTTCCCATTTTTGAGGATTAATGTCAATATAATTCCAAATTTTCAAATAGTCCTTTTCGTCACGGATTATATGGTCGTGAAAGGAACGCTGGAAAATATTTTGTCCGATTTCTTTATTAACAAACCGTTTTAATGTTGAAACAGTATGTGAAATTGTATTATTTGTAGGGGACGGCGCCCACGACGGCCCGTTTTCATTTTCAACAAGCAATATCAAATGTATGTGATTGGGCATTATTACATATTTATCAACGGTTATTCCGTGGATGTTATTTGTTGATAAAATATATTTCTTAACAATCTCACCCGTTTTTGACAATGTGATTTTCGGGGCGTCGAAGGCGCCGCCCCCTACGATATTGCATAATATTTTTTGTTTGTTGTGGGTGCAAATAGTAATAAAGTACGCACCTGATGTGTTATAATCGTAATCTTTTAGCCGTGTCGGTTTTCTTTTCGGTAAATCCATACTATCACCAACAATATTTTAGCACAAATAAAGCCGTTACGCAACGAAAAGGGAGCGGATAAACCGCTGCCGAATTTTTATGTGCTATGAACCTAATTAATTGCCATATAAAAAACTGTTATCCCCCCCTTAAATCAAAAAAGTGTGTGCAACGCAAAGTAAGAGCGGGCGATTCGTGAATCACCCCTACTTGCGTTACCGAAGAAAAGGTGGTATAATAAAGAATAAGCGAGCGAGAACATGAATGAACGGGCGATTCGTGAAACGCCCCTACTATAATCATAAAGGGGATGAGATTTATGGTGCCATTACTTATTAAACCGATACTAATCGACGAATTGTGGGGCGGAACGCGCCTTAACAGCGAGTTTTTCGGTTTTGACGAAGAACCGCAAAAAATTGCGGCGGCGTATATGCTTTCGGATATGCGCGGTTTCAAAAGTATTGTGAAATCCGGGCAGTTTGCAGGACAATCACTACACGCCGTGATAAAACAGATGGGCGTTTCGGCTTTGGGAAACCGTGGCAAAAACCACAAATTTGTTCCGCTTACCGTAAAACTGCTTGATGTATCCGAGCGTCTTTCGGTACAGGTATGCCCCGACGATGAATACGCGCTGACCCACGACGGCACCAAAAGCAGTTCCAAACTGTGGTACATAGCAGACTGCACCGAAGAATCCCGACTGGTGTACGGTTTCAGATATCCTACCGATAAAAACGAGATACAACAACGCATACAAAGCGGAACGCTGTTTGAGATATGCAACAGCATCACCCCAAAAAAGGGCGATGTATATCTGATAACCCCCGGCACGGTGCATACCGCCGGAAAAGGACTTGTGATAGCCGAAATACGCGGTGGTTCCGATGTTTCATACCGACTTACCGACTACGGCAGAACGGCATCGGGCGGAAAACCGCGCCTTGTGCGAACCAAAGATGCGCTGGAAGTTATAAACACCGACCCCGTGTCTATCCCCGAAAAGGCACACGATATTATGCTGTTCCCCTTTGGCACGGTACAAAATCTTGCACACACCGATGAGTTTATAACCGACCTGCTTTCCCTTAACGGAAATGCAGGACTGTGCGAAAAAGAAAGTTTTATGTCGTTGCTGATGACAAGCGGCGAAGCGATAATATCCTACGTGGGTGGCGTTATGAGTATTAAAAAGGGAGACAGCGTTTTTCTACCCGCCAACGTGCGAGTGATAATAAGCGGGAAAGGCGATATTTTATGCACTCATCTTTGAAAGGTTTTTACGTTAAAAAAATAATTTCCATACTTGTTATACTTGCGGTTTGTATCGGTCTTTCGTCTTGCAGAAGCAGTGATTCCGCCATTTCTGCAATATCCGACAATACCGATGGCACGATTATTTCATCGGATATAACGACCACCGAAACGCCATCGTCTGAACAAAGCACCGTTTCGGTCGAAACCCCTTCTTCTGCGGTGGCGCCTCCGCCCGTAGCGGAGTCGAGTTTGGTTGTTGATGTTGAAAGCAACGAAAGCACACTTCCCATAGTTGACGACGGGAAAATTGCGGTAATGAGTTTTAACGTTTTATGTAACGACGAACTTATACGCAGCGAAATGGTGCTTGAAATTATAAACCGTTATTCCCCCGATATTTTGGGCGTTCAAGAAGCGACCGGCGTTTGGATAAATATTTTCAGCAAAAATCTATCCCCGAAATACGCCGTTGTTGGTATAAGCCGTGACGCCAACCTTGAAGGTGAATATTCTGCCGTTATATATAACAAGGAAAAGTTTAATCTTATACAAGACAAAACCTACTGGTTGTCCGATACACCCAATACGCCTTCTAAATTTGAACAATCCAATTTCAATCGCATTGTAACCTGTGCCGTTTTGGAACGCAGAGGTGACGGCAAACGGTTTCTTGCCGCTTGTACCCATCTTGATAACAGTACCGACGAGGTGCGAGAACTGCAATCGGAAAAGTTGGTGGAAATACTTGGCGAGTTTAAGGATATGCCGATATTCCTTGCCGGAGACTTCAACGTTACGAACAAAAGTAAGGTTTATAAAAACGTTACGGAATCATTCCTTCAAGATTCGCTTTCGGTTGCAGCAAAAAAAACAGAGGGCAACACCTTTTCAAACCGAGTGATTGATTTTGTGTTCATTTCCCGTTTTGGTATTCAGGTGAATAAATACCGTGTTATACAAGACCAACTAAACGGCATTTCCCCATCGGACCATAATCCCGTTTTAATAGAGACAGAACTTACGTGACAAAAAGCGTTGCAACTAAAAATTGCAACGCTTTTTATTTACGGTATAAAGTTTTCGAAAATGTATGCGCTGAAGTGTTTTTTATAGTCCTTTAGTTGTTGCTTTTTTCTGAAAGTCCAACCGACGGGCAGTGCACCAAGGAAGGTGCAAAGG
>JAZOBW010000063.1:0-3614 GCA_045596185.1 Acutalibacteraceae bacterium
GGCGTTCTTCAGTTTGAGGTGCTTGAGTACCGTTTGAAAAATGAATACAAGGTTGATATTATACGCAATAATCTGCCCTTCCAGCATATTCGCTGGATACGAAATAAGGGTATCGATGTAAAGTCGCTTAACCTTACTTCCGATACTAAATGGGTTCAGGATTTCAAGGGCAATGATCTGCTTATATTCACCAGCGAGTGGAATATAAACTGGGCACTTGAAAAGAACGAGGGCCTGATTTTGGAAGACTTTAACAAGGAATAACCCTTTACTTGTTTTTTGTGCAGTTCTATGTTAGAATATATTAGTTAATACAGTAGAGAAAAGGCGGTTTTTGAAATGTGTGAAAATGCAGAAAAAAAGAGAGTTTTAAGTTGCATTCAGCCGAGCGGTATGTTAACACTCGGTAACTATCTCGGTGCGCTTAAAAACTGGCTTACTATGCAGGAGGATTTTGATTGCACCTACGCCGTGGCAGACCTGCATGCAATAACCGTCCGTCAGGAACCGGCAAAACTTCGTGCACAGATATATTCTACCTGCGCACTGCTTCTTGCACTCGGTCTTGACCCGAAAAAGTCTACCCTTTTTATACAGTCTCATATTCCGGAACACTCGCAACTTTCGTGGTTGCTTTCCTGCTGTACACAGTTCGGCGAACTTTCCCGTATGACACAGTTTAAGGATAAGTCGGCGAAACATGCCGATAATGTAAATGTGGGGCTTTTCTCCTATCCCGTTCTTATGGCGGCGGATATTCTTCTTTACAAGCCGGATTTTGTTCCTGTAGGTGCCGACCAGAAGCAGCATCTTGAAATTGCCCGTGATATTGCTATGCGTTTCAACCGTCTATACGGTGATGTTTTCACCGTTCCGGAACCCTATATTCCTAAATTGGGCGCCCGTGTAATGTCGCTGCAGGATCCTGCAAAGAAGATGTCCAAGTCGGACGAAAATCAAAATGCTTGGGTCGCCATACTTGATGATCGCGATACCGTTATCCGTAAATTCAAACGTGCCGTAACCGACAGTGAGGCGGTCGTCCGTATGTCGGAGGATAAACCCGGCATATCAAATCTTATGGGTATTTATTCTGCCGTTACCGGAAAGAGCACAGCGGATATTGAAAGAGAATTCGATGGCAAGGGTTATGGCGATTTCAAACTTGCCGTAGGTGAGGCAGTTGCCGATGAACTTGCCCCTATAAGAGAACGCTACGAAAAGTTTATTTCCGATAAGGCAGAACTCGAAAACATCTTCCGTGAAGGTGATACCACGGCCGAGCGTTTCGCAAGAAAAACCTATTTCAAGGCAATGAAAAAGGTCGGATTTGTATTATGAGCGGAAGACTCGATAATGCTAAAGAAACGGTAAAAAACCTTTTTGCGGTAAACCGAGTTCCCCACGCAATTCTGGTGGAGGGCGGCGACGCAGAGGAGCGCCGCGAACTTGCTGTTTTTGTAGCCTCTGCGGCGGTGTGTACCGCTGTGAATGTACCCTGTGCAAGGTGCAATCCCTGCCGCCTTGCGGCAGACGGTAACCATCCCGATATAGCCTATATAGCACCGGAGGATGGAAAGAAGAATATATCGGTATCGCAGATAAGGCAGGTTCGTGCTGATGCTTTTATTAAACCGCACAGCGCCGACCGCCGTGTATTTATAATCGACAAGGCGCAAAGTATGAACGAGTATGCCCAGAATGCTCTGCTCAAGGTTCTGGAAGAACCGCCGGCAGGTGTGATATTCGTGCTTCTTGCCGATTCGCGCACAAGACTGTTGCCAACGGTTATTTCTCGGTGCAATCTGTTTTCGCTTCCGCCTTGCGAGGTTCAGGGCAGCGACAATCCCTACACCGAAACTGCGCAGCAGTTTATAAAACTTTTACTTGCAGGCGACGAGATGGGTATGCTTAAACTTCTTTATCCGCTCGAAAAAAACCGGGTAAAGGCAGAGGATTTTTTTGAAGCGCTTAAGGTTCAGACCGTTGATGCAATAAAAAAACACTATCGTGAAAAAAGAAAGTCGCAGCAACTTTGCGCTTTTTATGAGGACTTAAAGGAATACGAAGGCGCATTAAAGACCAATATAAATTTATCATTGCTTTTCAGTGCCGTTGTTTGCAGAGCAAAACAGACCAACTGACCTGACGGCAGAACGGAGAAATTTATGACAAAGATAGTATCGGTAAAATTCAAAGATAACGGAAGATCATACTATTTCGACCCTGATAATCATATCTATAAAGAGGGCGAAACGGTTATAGTAGAGACTGCAAACGGTCTTTCGGCAGGATTTATCTCTAAAGGTAATTTTGAAGTAGAGGATGAAAAGATTACAAATCCTCTTAAAAAGGTGCTTCGCAGTGCCACCGAACGCGATTTGGAAAAACTTCAGGAAAATGCCCGCAAGGAAAAAGAGGCATTTGCCGTTTGCGAAAAGAAGATTCTGGAACACAACCTTGAAATGAAACTGGTAACGGTGGAGTATTCTTTTGATGCAAGTAAAATAGTATTTTTCTTCACTGCCGATGGCAGGGTGGATTTCCGCGACCTTGTCAAGGACCTTGCAGCAACCTTCCATTCAAGGATCGAACTTCGCCAGATCGGTGTCCGTGATGAGGCACGAATGCTCGGTGGTATAGGAATATGCGGTCAGCCCTATTGCTGCAAGAAGTTTCTTACCGAATTCCAGCCCGTATCTATTAAGATGGCAAAGGAGCAGGGTCTTTCCCTTAATCCCACAAAAATATCGGGCAGTTGCGGAAGACTTATGTGCTGTCTTAAATATGAGCAGGATTCCTATGAATATCTCATATCGGTAACCCCTGCTGTGGGTAGCAAGGTAAAGACCCCCGAAGGGGTTGGGTTTGTAACCGATGCGAACCTGCTGACGGGCGATCTTGTTGTGCGCCCCAATAATGACGAGGGTGTTCCCTACAAGATACACCGCAGTAAGGTAAAATCCCTTTCACCCAGAAAGTCGGGCCCAAAGGAACAAAAAACTTCTGATAAGGAATAATGTATTCGACAAAAAAATATTTTTTATGATAATAATATTTTTTCTTGCTTTTTTTCTATAATGTGTTACAATAAGTAAGAAAACACAGTAACGGAGGTGTGTAGAATGGCTTACAAGATTACTGATGGATGCATCAGCTGTGGTGCTTGCGCAGCAGGCTGCCCCTGCGAGGCTATCTCTGAGGGTGATACCCGTTACGAGATCGATGCTGATACCTGCATTGAGTGCGGTGCTTGCGTAGCAGGTTGCCCTGTTGAGGCAATCGTTGAGGAATAATTCCCTCAGGAAACATAACAAAATGACCGAAGTGTGAAAAAACACACTTCGGTTTTATTTTTTATAAAAAAGGACCAAAAAAAGCGGCTCAAACGGTTGCAGAATGGCGTAAAATATGCTATTATAATATGAATAATAATGTTTAATGGGAGGATTGTATATGTCCGATAACCGTGCCATAGGTATTTTTGATTCGGGTCTGGGCGGACTTACTGTTGCAAGCGAAATTATACGGTTGCTTCCAAATGAAAATATAGTGTATTTCGGCGATACCGGCCGTGTGCCCTACGGTACCCGAAGTAGGGAGACGATACGGCG
>JAZOBW010000064.1:0-3043 GCA_045596185.1 Acutalibacteraceae bacterium
ACGGCATCGGGAAAATACTTTTTGGGTGCGCAGGCAACAAAGTGCACACCCATCTTTGCACAACCAACCATAAGAGAGTTACCCATGTTGTAACGGGCATCACCCATATAAACAAGTTTGATGTTTTTAAGTGAGCCGAAATGTTCCTTTATAGTAAGAAAATCGGCAAGTATCTGTGTTGGATGGAATTCATTAGTAAGACCGTTCCAAACAGGAACACCTGCATACCTTGCAAGATCCTCTACAATCTCCTGCCCAAAGCCGCGGTATTCAATACCATCGAACATACGGCCAAGGACACGGGCGGTATCGGCAATACTCTCCTTCTTGCCTATCTGTGAACCCTGAGGGTCAAGATAAACGGGATGCATACCAAGGTCTGCCGCCGCAACCTCAAAAGCGCAACGGGTGCGTGTGCTGGTCTTTTCAAAAACCAGAGCGATGCTTTTATCGGTATACAGTTTATGCGGCTTACCCGCCTTTTTCTTTGCCTTAAAATCCGCCGCCAGATCTATAAGTCCTGCTATCTGTTCGGGCGAAAAATCAAGAAGTTTCAAAAAACTTTGTCCCTTTATATTCATTTCGCTAAACCTCCATTATTCGGCACACGCCGCTATAACTACAGATATTGCCTTTTCAAGCACATCATTGGGTATATTCAGTGCAGGGAGTAGACGAACCTTATCCTTTGCGGTAAGACAAAGAACACCGTTTTTAATACATTCGCCCACTACATCTGCGGCATTTTTAACAGTCTTTATACCTATCATAAGACCCATTCCGCTGACCGATTCTACTCCCTGTGCCTTTGAAAGTTTTGAGAATATATATTCGCTTTTTGCCTTTACTGCATCAAGAAACGCCCTATCCATACGGGAAATAATGCTTATTGCACCTGCACAGCATACGGGGTTTCCGCCAAAGGTAGAGCCGTGGTCGCCGAAAGTCAAAACATTTTGCACCTTTTCGGAAAGCAGGGTAGCGCCCAGCGGCAATCCTCCGCCGAGGCCCTTTGCGGTAGATACTATATCCGGCTTTATACCGTAGTTCATATAGGCATAAAGTTCGCCCGTTCTACCGTTTCCGGTCTGAACCTCGTCAATAATAAGCAGGATATCCTCGCTATTGGCAAATTCATAGATATCTTTAAGAAAATCACGGTCAAGCGCGATAACACCGCCCTCGCCCTGAATACACTCAACCATTATGGCGGCAGTCTTATTCTGCTTTGCAAGGGCTATAACGCCCTCAGTATCATTGGCATCGGCGTGTATAAACCCGCTTGTAAGCGGATTGAAAAGTTCGTGATAATGATCTTGGCCCGTAGCAGCAAGGGTTGTAATAGTTCTGCCGTGGAAACTGTTTTTCAGCGTGATGATAGTGTTATATTCTTCGCCTTTTTTATCTGCCGCATACTTACGGGCAACCTTTATAGCACACTCGTTAGCCTCTGCACCGGAGTTACTGAAAAACACCTTGCTCATACCGGTGCGTTCACACAACATCTGTGCAAGTTTTGCGCAGGGTTCGGTATAATAAAGGTTTGATGTATGCTGAACACGGGATAACTGCTCGGTCACGGCATTTTGCCATACATCATCGGCTATACCGAAACTTGTAACCCCTATGCCTGAGCCCATATCAATATATTCTTTTCCGGTTTCGTCCTTTACTATACTGCCCTTTCCCGAAACTATCTGTACGGGAAAACGGTTGTATGTACCGGCAACAAACTGTTTGTCGATATTTTTAATATTACTCATCATTGTCACCCATAACCATTGTACCGGCACCCTCGTCGGTAAGTATTTCCATAAGTATTGAGTGCGAGACCCTGCCGTCCATTATGATAACATTCTTAACACCCTTGTGTATGGCTTCAATACAACAGTCAACCTTAGGTATCATTCCGCCGGAAATTACACCCTGCTCACAAAGTTTCTCCGCTTCCTTTATGGTCATATGCGGAATAAGGGTGGTGGGGTCGTCCTTATCACGAAGGATACCGTCGATATCGGTCATCATAATAAGACGCTCTGCCCCCATCGCACCTGCGATATATGCGGCGGCGGTATCGCCGTTTATATTATATGTATTACCCTGTGCATCGCAACCTACTGTAGAAATAACGGGAATATATCCCTTTTCAAGCAGGTCATTTACAGGTGTTATATTAACACCTGTAATGGCACCCACAAATCCAAGGCGCTCATCTTTGCACTTTGCCTCGATAAGTCGGCCGTCCATACCCGAAATTCCCATCGCCTTGCCGCCCTTCATTTCGAGAAGGTTTACAAGGGTCTTGTTTACCTTACCGGCAAGAACCATCTGTACTATATCAACGGTCTCCTTATCGGTTACACGCAGACCGTCCACAAAAACGGGTTGCTTGCCCAGTTTCTGCATAGTATCGCTTATTTCTGGACCGCCTCCGTGAACCAATACGACCTTCACGCCGATAAGCCACAGAAGAACGATATCCTCCATAACCTGCTTTTTAAGTTCTTCGTTTATCATAGCGTTGCCGCCGTATTTTACAACAACGACCTTTCCGTTGTAACGCTTTATATAAGGAAGTGCCTGAGTTAACACCTCTGCCCTTTGGGCATTAGAAAACTGAATATCCATAATAACTCCTTACAAAATCAATTATTATGTGCGGTAGTCACCGTTTATTTTAACATAATCATAGGTGAGATCACAACCCCACGCAACCGATCCAAACTTTCCGCTGCCCAGTGATACAAGAATATCGATTTCGCTTTCGAGCAGTATTTCTTTTGCCTTTTCCTCAGAAAAATCAACCCCTGCACCGTTGCGGCAGACCTCTATTTCGCCCTTTGCCGAACGGAAGGAAACATCAACACGGGTTACATCTACATCGGCTCCGCTGTAGCCTATAGCACACAGCACCCTACCCCAGTTGGCATCGGCGCCGAACATTGCCGCCTTTAACAAACTTGAGCAAATAACGCTTTTTGCTACGGTTTTTGCAGTTTCGAGGTCGCTTGCACCCGATACCTTACATTCGAGTAGCTTTGTC
>JAZOBW010000065.1:0-15654 GCA_045596185.1 Acutalibacteraceae bacterium
GGAAAGCCATTCTTTTCAATTATTCCTCCCAAAGACGATTATATAAATCTTATGTGTATCCACGGGGAACTGCGTTCCGATCTTGCTTCGGATTATAATTCCATTACCGAAGGTTTTATAAAAAACAGCGGTATGGATTATATTGCGTTGGGCCATGTCCACAAGCGCACCGATATAGGTAAGGTGGGCAAAACTTTCTGTGCCTACTGCGGTTGCCCCGAAGGTCAGGGATTCGATGAACTAGACCTTAAAGGTGTATACATAGGCGATGTTTCAAAGCAGAACTGCTCACTTGTATTTACCCCGGTATCAAACAGACAGCATATTTGTGAAACTGTAGACATATCAGGCGTTTCAACTGCCGCCGAAATATCCGATACGATTCTTAGGGCGTTACTTCAAAAATACGGTGAAGATTACGGTAAGAACCTTTACAAAATAATCCTTACCGGTCAGATAGATGAAACCATTGAAATTTCTGTTGATGAAATATGCGGCAGAATTTCAAACGAGGTATACTTCGCTAAAATAAAAGATAAGACCGAACTTAAGGTGGATTTGCAAGAACTTTCGTGCGAATCTTCTCTTAAAGGCGTTTTTGTTAAAAATATGCTTGAGGCAATCGAAAACGCGCCCGACGACAAAAAGCAGACATACCGATACGCGCTACAGTTGGGACTTCGTGCGTTCCGCTCGGAGGTGGCATACAATGAAGATTAGTAAAATTTATATAAGCGCTTTCGGCGGACTTAAGGACTATACGCTTGAGTTTGGTGACAATATGAATGTTGTTTTCGGTGAAAATGAAAACGGCAAAAGTACTATTATGGCGTTTATCAAGGCTATGTTCTACGGAACCGGCAAGAATGCTCAGGCGCTGGAAGACAATATGCGCAAAAGATATACCCCTTGGTCGGGAGAAAGTATGGGTGGTCGCATATATTTCGAGCACGGTCAAACCAGATATATGCTGGAAAGGCAGTTCAGAAAATCCAACGCAACCGACCGCGTTATCCTTACCAATCTTGATACCGATGCAGACAGCGCTGTAGAATCCGATATAGGAAAAAGATTTTTCGGCGTATCTGCCGCGGCATTTGAACGCAGTAATTTTATCGGGATATGCGCACTATCCTCCGATGAGACGGCTATGGGTGAATTAAACGGAAGATTATCAAACCTTGTTTTATCGGGTGATGAAGACATTTCATATCAGGCGGTTCTAAAACGCCTTGAAACAGCCAAAAACAAAATCATTTCCAAAACAGGAAAGGCAGGCAGATTTGCCAGGCTTTCCGAAGAACTTAGTGTTCTTGAAGAAAAACGTGCTGCCACCGGCAGAGCACTTATACGAAAGCAGGAACTTGAAGCCCGTGCGCAGACACTTCGCAGTGAATACAGGGCACTCAAAGCATCTTACGATGAAACAAAGTCCGTTGTAGACAGCGAAGATGTTGTGCGCTCGGCGGCGAAACTTAAAGAATATCTTGCCGCAAAAGCGCAACTTGATAAACTTAACGAATCTATCCGTCTTTCTACGGGAAAACCTGCCGACGATATGTTCGTGCGCAGCGTTTCGGTATACATCAACGCATACGAACAAAAGGCTGCTCTTGCCACCTCTTTGGAAAATGATATCAAAAAAGAAGAACAAGCACTGACATTAGCAGACGAGCGCAACAGTGAGGATATTAAACAGGAACTGGATTCCTACACAGAAAAAAAGCGGGTATGTGAACAGCAACTTGCTTTGGCACAACAGGAAAAGGCATCGAATGAATCCAGACTTGCAACCGCCAAAGCACAGTACGAGATAGCCAAAACAGCAAAGAAAAAATTCAATCCCATCTTCTTTTTTGCGGCATCTATAATGTGCGCTGTAGCGTGTTTTATTCCTGTATTCGCTATTAAAATAGGTCTTTTCGCCGTAGCAGTATTGCTGGGTATATTCGGCTTTGTTTTCCGAACCAACGACAAGACTGCGGCAGAAAAACTTAACGATGAGATTAAAAAAGTCGAAGCCGCATATAATGAAAAATGCAACGAAATTCAAACGCACAGCGACCAGATCAATGTTATCAACGACTGCATCACGACCCTTACGGCCGCTTTGAATACCGACAGCGCACTTAAAGAACAGCGCAAAAGGGATATCGAGATTAAAAAAGCAGAACTTGCCGAAGTACAAAAGGCAGAACTTGCCGCCCTTGAAGAGGTATTCACTTTCTTCGGTCGTTATATCCCCTGCTCCGATATAGCACAGGTCAAAGATGAACTTTCCGCGCTCACCGAAAAGACACAGTTGCAAAAGGAAATAAAACTTCGCCTTTCCTATTTAAGCGGCGACCTTGGCGGAATTTCATACGAACAGGCCGAACAAAAACTGGCAGAGATCGGCGAAACAGACTCGATAAGCGATGCCGATTTAGAGGCGGCAAAACAGCGGCTCGAACAACTGGGTGAAAGCATAAATGCCGTTACAAACGAAAGTGCAGCGGTTCTTGCTGAACTTAAAACATTGGCCGCAACCGAAGATACCGGAAAACTTGACCGACAGATAGCCGACATTAAAAATCGCCTGAGCGAACAGCAAAACTTTGTAGATGCGGCAGAAATAGCGTTGGAGGTTCTGACACTCAGTTCAACGCAGGTTCGCCGCGGATACGGTGCCGAACTTGAGCGCGAGGCATTGGCGATATTCTCCCGTCTGACCAAAGGAAGATACAAAGGCATCAGCATTAACCGCAACTTTGAGATAAAGGTAGATCCCACCGATAGTTTCGGAACAAGGGAACTTGCATACCTGAGTAGCGGTACCGCCGATCAGGCCTATTTAAGTCTACGTCTTGCACTAATAAAGATGCTCTCTTCAGATGAAGGTATGCCGATATTCCTTGATGATGCATTATCGCAATACGATGACCGACGGGTAGGCGAGGCAATTGCTTTCTTAAAGGAATATGCCGAAAACTTCCAAACCGTTTTGTTTACCTGTCACAGTTCAATCAGTAATGCAGCAAAACAAAGCGGCATAAATGTAATATCGTTATAAAAAATGAGCCTGTAACCTTTGTTACGGGCTCATTTCACATCAGTCAAAATCGTTCCAGAATTTTTTGAGTGCCGATTCATATTCTGCAGCATCGGTAAAATAACTCATACCGTGGTCTGCACCGGGTACCACAAGAAGCCTTTTCGGTGCAGAGGCCGCTTTATAGTTTTCATAGGTCATCTCAACGGGAACAAAGTGGTCGTCTGTTCCGTGAATGAATATAATAGGAATATCGCTACGGCTAAGCGCTTCAACGGTCGAAAAATCCTTACTGCCCATCTGTATACGCCGTTTACACAGGTCATCAGCAATCCTACCTATAACACCGTAAACAAGATGCAGATTGTTATTTGCTACGTGCTTCCATATTGCGTGGGGCGAAGTGAAACCGCAATCGGCTATTATGCCGTGGACATTCTGCGGCATTTCAAGATTTGCTGCCATCATAACCGTTGCGGCACCCATAGAAACACCTGCAAGATAAATAGGCAACGTGCTACTTTTTTGTTCGTTTATCCATTTTGCCCAAGAGGCACAGTCATAGCGTTCTATAAGACCAAACCCCATATAGTCTCCGCCGCTGCGTCCCTGACCGCGCTGTTCCACAAACAGAATACTGCAGCCGCTATTGTGCCAGAAATCCGCTATAGAGCCGAAGTCATTCGACCAACCAGAACGCCATCCGTGCATAGCGATTATTATTCTTTTAGGTTCTTGCGCAGGATACCAATGACCGATAAGTTGTATGCCGTCACTTGCGGTTATTTTCACCGTTTCAAGTTCTTTTGCCTCCAACCGTTCAGCAGCCAGCCGTATTTCCTCGGTAAATTCTTCGTTTTCTTCAAAACCGCGGAGTTGCTTTTTGGCATAACCTACATTTTCTATCCTTTTGGCGCCGTCCCTTTCAAGCGCCACCTTTACAAGCAGATGGGTAACAGCATAAGATACCGCCGATGCCACCGCAACCGCACCTGCAGCAACCGATGCACCGATTATTATTCTTTTTGCATTCTTGTTCATTACCATCTTCCCTTCATTTAATTTCCATCTTAATAATATCATTCCCATAAAGGTGATGTCAATCAAATTAAAAAAATATAATTTAATTTTCAAATTATTTACATATACCACACTTGCAGAGTATAAATCCTAATGATATAATATGTATATATTTTCATAGAAAGGAACAACTTTATGTTCTCCCATACATACGAACTGCGATACAGCGATTTCAAAAACTTTGATATTGTAAAACCAGCCACCATAATAGATATTGCTCAGGATATTGCTATAAAACATTCCGATAGTTGTAACTACGGTCTTAAAGTATTACACGATATGAATATGGCGTGGCTTTTGCAAGGAATAAAACTGCACTTCAATCGCCAGTTGGATATTAGGAAACCTATAACTACATACACCGGCGTTAAAAATATGCGCGGCACCACCTCGGAACGCGGAACCCTGTTCGAGCAGGACGGTGAAATTGCGGCAACAACGGTTGCAAACTGGTTTATGTTTGATTCCGAAAGATTGAGACCCATAAGGATCCCCGCCGATATTGCCGAAGCCTACGGTATACACGATTTTAATGACGACTTTTTCACATTCAGAAAACCTGACCTACGCGATGCGGCACCGCTATTTGATGTTCATATTTCCAATAAAGAAATAGATACCAATAATCATCTTAACAACCAGAAAAGCGCCGAAATACTTATGGATGCACTGCCGATTGATTTTATCTTTACCGATATGACGGTGTTTTATAAGAGGAGCGCACTTCTGGGCGAAATACTTACACTCTGCCGATGCAATATCGAAAATGGATATTATGTACATCTTACAAACTCAAGCGGCGATATCTGCGTTGCAGGAACATTTGAAAATATATAATAAAAACCGGTACCACCTTTCAAAAGCGGTACCGGTTTTTGCATTGTAAATCAAATTGCATTTTTATAACTTATGTACTTTTTACATCAACCTTTTTCAAAACCGATGAGGAGGCCGCCCTTTTCGGCATAAAAACTGCAGAGCGCTCCGCAACGATAAATCTCGATTTCGGCGCAGGCAAACTTTTGCAGGATAATATTTTTCAATTTTGCTGCGGCATTTTCATTAAAACAGTGTGCTATTCTTACCTTACCGCCGATATATCCCAAAAAGCGCATACGGCTGAAAAGGGTTTCTACAGCCTTCTGCTCACCGCGACATTTATCAAGTTGCTCAAGATCTCCCTTATCACTCGCTTTACCGACAACACGAATACCGAGAAGTCCGGCAGCCTTTGCGATAAACGGACTTACTCTGCCGTTGTTGGCAAGGTTTTTCATCGATTCAAGCATAAAAAGCAGACCGGTTTTTTCGGTGTATTTTTCAATCTTGCTAACCGCCTGTGCGAAAGTTATATCGCTTTTACAAAGTTCGTATATCTTTTCGGCAATAAGTTTCATTTCGGGGCCGGTTGAAAGAGAATTGATAACAAACACATTTCTTTCGGGAAATTTTTCTTCATATATTTCTTTTGCGATACAAGCCGCATTATAACTTCCGGAAAGTGTGGCGGTGATGGTTATACAAAAAACATTTTCCGCTTCACCGAATGCTTCTAACCAATCTTCGGGATTGGGGCATGAAGTAGAAGAACGTCCCTTGTATTTTGCGAGATCGTTTACCATTCCGGATATATCTAATGACTTATCATCGGTGTATTCCTTTTCGGAAGTTATTATTTTAAGTGGTGCCACCGAAAACGGGGCATCATCAAGTGTATAAATATCGGCAGAAGAATCTGCAACAATTTTGAAATTGAGCATAACAGGCCTCCAAACAATTTATGTAAAAATTATACTGCCGGTATCCCGATTTTTCCACCTACTGTATTTGTTTTGGCTATACCAATGGCATTTTCACGGTAGAGAACACAAAATGCCGATTCTACAGATAGTAGAATCGGCATAAATTCAACTTTATTTTGATACAAACAACACGCCGTAAACATTAGGGCCGGTGTGTGCACCGATAACCGAACCAACCTGCTTTCGCTCGGTTATACCATACCCTGCATCGGATATTTTTTCTTCCAGTTTACGGCAGTTTTCAGTACCGCAGGTGTAAAGCGAATACACCGGAAAATCGGTATCGATTTCAAACTCTGAAATTTTATCCAGTATCAACTGCATCGCCCTTCCGATGCCGATGGTCTTGCCGACAGTTTCAACACTGCCGTTTTCACAAACGGTTATCACGGGTTTCACATTGGCGATGGTGCCCACGGTTGCAGAAGCGCCGCTCAGGCGTCCACCGCGGCGCAGATATTCAAGAGTATCAACACCGGCAAAAATTTTGATTCTTTTCTTCAGTTTCTCACACTCTGAAACTATATCTGCAGCCTTTGCACCCTCTGATATGCGCCGACCTGCATACCGCACCAGAATACCTATCATATGCGATACACAGCAGGTATCGATGATATATATATTATCGTATTCCACCATTTCCCTGGCGATACACGCGCCTTGATAGGTACCGCTAAGCGCCGAAGATATTGAAAAATATATAATTTCGTCGCCGCTGCTTTTAGCATCTTCAAAATGCTTTACAAAAATTTCAGGAGACGGTTGCGAGGTGCGCGGAAATTCTTTACCGGAAGTAAGAAGTTTATAAAATTCATCATTATCGATATCAACACCGCCGCAGTATTCATTACCGTTGATATTTATATTAAGCGGTATAAATATATCATATATCTTTTCTTCGGCTGTAAAGTCTGCCGAAGAATCTATCATAATTTTTACCATATACAACTATCCCCTTATAGTACTTCAATAATATTATGGGTAATTATATATGTTTTTTATGAAAATAATTTTAGCAATATTTGTTTATCAGATAAATTCGCCGCCAACCGTAACAGCAACTACATCAAGGTTATCATCAAGAATTATAAGGTCGGCATCTTTACCAACGGCAACAACGCCCTTATTCACCCCAAGCATCTCGGCAGGGGTTTGCGATGCCATACGGAAAGCATCATTTTCTGGGATACCGAATTCTATAGCCTTTTTAACACAGTCAAGTAGTGTTGCACAACTACCTGCTATGGTGCCGTCTTCAAGACGGGCGGCACCGTCAACAAGGTGTACCTGCAAACCGCCCGATTCATAAATTCCATCAGGAAGACCTGCCGGACGGATACTATCACTTATAAGGGTTAGTCTATCAGGACCGAAAAGACGGTATGCCGCAAGGATTACCGCCTTTGAAATATGAAAACCATCACATATTATCTGAGCATAGATGTGCTTTTCAAAACCTGCACCGATAGGACCGGGGTTTCTGTGGCTTAAAGGCGGCATTGCATTGAATGTGTGGGTAAGGCATTTTGCACCACACTCTATAGCATGTATAGCGGTTTCATAATCACAATCAGTATGGCCTATAGAAACAATACATTTGTCAGATACAGCCTTTATAAATTCACTGCTATGCTCTACTTCCGGTGCTACGGTTATCATAGCAACATTATTAAATTCATTAAATTCTTCTACCGAAGGTGTTCTTATATAAGCCGCGTTCTGGGCGCCCTTGTATTTTGGCGAAATATAGGGTCCTTCAAGATGTATGCCCAGTATTTTGGCACCCTTAAAGTCGGTCCTTGCATCGGTAACCCGTTTAAGGCTTTCAAAATCCATCGTCATCGTTGTGGGCAAAAAAGAAGTTGTACCGTGCTTGGCATAGTAAATGCACATCTTTTCAAAATCGGCATCCATAGTATCATATCCGATACAACCGTGAGTATGAACATCGATAAGACCTGCAAAAACCCTTTTGCCGCCCATATCAACACCCGCTGCATCTACGCCATCTGCAATATCGGTTATAATGCCGTTTTCAATATACAAACTCTTAATCTGTCCGCCAAGAAGAACATTACTGATTATCATACTACAACATCCAATACCATATACTTTAGACAACCTCTGTGATTACCTTTTTCATATAGCACTCGCAAAAGCGCTCTTCTGTAATAGGTTCTTTTCTTTCAAGTGCAAAATCCACGATTTCCATAACACTTGCAAGTTTTTGATCGCTTCTTTCAGCCTTTACATAATTTGAAGCATTTCGGCAGTGAATCCAACCGCAACTGAATACCTCAAATCTATCGCCCCAAAGATTATTTTCACCAACGCGTGAATCCATAACGCTGACAAATGTGGCGTTTTCATCATTGAAAAACTTAGCATTTCTCGCACCGGTATCACAGCCGTGCCGATTATCAACAGAAAAATCGATTTTCTTATTTTTGGCCCACTCCACATTCATAAAACAAAATCCGGGCCAGATATATGAACGTTTCTTTTTCTTTTCTACATATTTACCGTTATAATTCTGCCCATTTAATAGATTACATGAATTGAATCTAATTATGGGGAATATATCGTGATCTAACATAATCCAGTTCTTATAATTCGAATTTTTAACGAAATTATAAAAAATATAGTTGATACAAAGTGCGTGGGATTGACTTACTCTTCCGAAAAAGCGTGAAGAATGAGTTGGATTTTCCGGCAATCTAAGGTAAGAAACATTGTATTCTTTGCAAACTGCATAGATTTTTTTGGCTTTTTCATCATTCGTAGAATTATCAAAAACCATATAATCAAACTTCTCATCTACAAAATGGTTAAGACTTTGAATTTGTTTTTCAATTACTTTTTCATCATTGAAAGCCACAACGGTATATAGAGAATCACTGCTATCGCTCAATTTAATTTCAGAAAAAACAGGTGCGGTTTTAATGAATTTTTTGGACCAATAACGATATACTGAAGCATATGGCATAACAACATTATAAATCGGAACGTAAATATTCCTGAATTTATGTATAATGTTTTTATCCATTGTTTCAAGCCTCCGTTATTTCCTATAGGATTTGAATGATTTCGCTATAATATACAATTGAATTTTATCATACTTATTTTCTTTTTTCAAGGATATTGTTTGCTATTAAAAGAGTTTTATGGTAAAATAAGGACAATAACTTTTTGGAGAGTATATATGAACATTATAGAAAAACTTACCGAAGAATTTTCACTTAAAACATGGCAGGTGGAAAACACCGTTAAACTGATAGACGAGGGTAATACCATACCCTTTATCGCCCGATACCGTAAAGAGGTTACGGGTTCACTAGACGATCAGGTATTGCGCGATCTGGACAGCCGTCTTTCCTATCTTCGAAACATGGACGAGACGCGCGAAAAAATCAAGACAGCGATTGCCGAGCAGGAGAAACTAACCGAAGAACTGGCGGTGGCTATCGATGCTGCGCAGACACTTGCAGAACTTGAAGATCTGTACAGACCGTATAAGAAAAAGCGCAAAACGAGAGCATCGGTTGCAAAGGAAAAAGGACTGGAACCCCTTGCCGATTTTATATATGCACAGTCCCCCGACTGTACCGATCCATATTCTGCGGCACAGGAATATGTAAACAGCGAACTTGGTGTTAACGATGTTCAGCAGGCGATAGACGGTGCAAAGGATATCATTGCAGAACTTATATCGGATGATTCCGATATAAGAAAAAGAATGCGTTTTGTTCTTAATGTGCACGGTGTCCTGACCTCCCATCTGGCAGGTGATGAGGCAGATGTTTACGAAATGTATGCCGATTACAGTGAAGCAGTTTCAAAAATACCAGATCACAGAATTCTTGCCATCAACCGCGGAGAAAAGGAAAAGTTTCTTAAAGTAGCGATAGAACTTGACCGAGATAAGGCAATGTTTGTTATCGCAAAGAAGCATATTAAAGAGGGTTCCCCCTGCACCGCACTTGTAAGAGAAGCGGCGGAAGATGCCTATACCAGACTTATCTTCCCTTCAGTAGAGCGTGAAATAAGATCTGAACTGACCGAAAAAGCAAGTGATTCCGCCATCCGTCTATTTTCCAAAAATCTACGCCAGTTGCTGATGCAGCCTCCCGTTAAAAACAGTGTAACCATCGGTCTTGACCCCGGTTACAGAACGGGTTGCAAGGTTGCGGTAGTAGACGCAACCGGCAAGGTGCTGGATACAGGTGTTATTTACCCTGCACCGCCCCATAACAAAACCGAACAGGCAAAGCAGATAATCACCGCACTGGTTAAGAAACATTCGGTACGCACATTTGCTATAGGCAACGGTACCGCAAGTCACGAAACCGAAATATTTGCAGCAGATGTTATCAGGGAACTGAACAACGGTCTTTCCTATATGGTGGTTAGTGAAGCAGGTGCCAGTGTATACTCCGCATCAAAACTGGCGGCGGAAGAGTTCCCTGAATATGATGTATCATTAAGAAGTGCGGTATCTATTGCAAGAAGACTGCAGGATCCGCTATCTGAACTTGTAAAGATAGATCCCAAGGCCATAGGTGTTGGTCAGTACCAGCACGATATGCCGCAGAATAAACTTTCCGATGCATTGGACGGCGTTGTTGAAAGTTGTGTAAACTCCGTAGGTGTTGACCTGAATACCGCCTCTGCACCGCTATTATCGCGTGTTGCAGGTCTTAGCAACGCAACCGCAAAAAATATTGTTGCTTACCGAGAAGAAAACGGAGTTTTCAACAGCAGAAGCGAACTTAAAAAGGTACCGAAACTGGGACCGAAGGCATTTGAGCAGTGCGCAGGATTTTTGCGTATCGACGGCAAAAACGCTTTGGATAACACCGCCGTTCACCCCGAAAGTTACACAGCCGCAAAAGAATTGCTGAAAATTTTCGGATATAAAGACGAGGATATCAAAAACAGAAAAATAGTAAATCTTGCCGAGCAGGTAAAGACACGCGGAGAGTCTGAAACGGCTGAACAACTAGGCATAGGCGTTGTAACGCTTAACGATATTGTAAGCGAACTTGAAAAGCCAAACCGTGACCCCAGAGATGAACTGCCGCCTCCCCTTTTGCGCCACGATATAATGTCGATGGAAGACCTTAAACCGGGTATGGAACTTATAGGAACGGTTCGTAATGTCATAGATTTCGGTGCATTTGTTGATATCGGCGTTCATCAGGATGGCCTTGTCCACATTTCTCAGATAACCAATCGATTTATCAAGCACCCTTCCGAAGTGCTTAAAGTGGGCGATACCGTTACCGTTTGGGTGCTTTCCTGCGATACTGTAAAGGGACGTATATCCTTGACAATGAGAAAGGATAAGGTCTCTAATGAAGTATAACAACATCAAGGGCAGCGCACTTTTATGCCTTGCGGCGCTGATATGGGGACTGGCTTTTGTTGCACAAACCGATGCAGCAGAGTTTGTACCGCCGTTTGCGCTTAATGCTATCCGTTCGCTGATTGCCGCAGTTTTTCTATTTTTTCTTCTGCTTATCACCAACAGAAAAAAGGATATAAAAATCATACCAGATAACCCTTCAGATAAAAAAGCGGTTATCACGGGTGGTGTTCTTTGCGGTATTATGCTATCTATATCGGTAAATCTTCAGCAGTTCGGTCTGGTACTCTACCCCGAAGGCGCATCAAGTGAAGCGCGCGGTGGATTTCTTACCGCCCTTTATGTCATCATTGTGCCCATACTTTCGGTATTTCTGAAAAAAAGGATCTCGCTTACTGTATGGGTTGCAGTGCTGATTGCCGTTGTCGGTGTATATCTCCTCTGCCTTTCGGGCGGTATAAATGCGGTTTATTCAGGTGATCTGTTGCTTTTATGCTGTGCCTTTTCCTTTGCTCTGCATATACTGTTCGTTGACCGATTCGTTGAAAGGGTGGGCGGAATACGGCTTTCTATGCTTCAATTCCTTATTTGCGGTATTGTTTCGCTTATTCTCGCATTTATCTTTGAATCGGACACCGTTACAATCCAAAAAACATTAAAGGCTGCTCTGCCGATTCTTTATATGGGAATTATGTCGAGTGGAATCGCATATACCCTGCAGATAATAGGTCAGCGTTATGCCGAACCGACGGTTGCCTCGATATCAATGAGCCTTGAAAGTGTTTTTGCGGCGTTGGGCGGTTGGATAATTGCCGGTAACGCCCTTTCCAAAAGAGAATTGATAGGTTGCATCTTTGTATTTGCCGCCATCATTGTAGCGCAAATTCCCACTCGTTCACAACAAAAAGATGCCTGATACAAATATAATTACGGTGGCGATTGCCGCCGTAATTTTTTTGTGTGTAAAACCCAATCTTGATACAAGTACCTTTATAACAAAAACCGATACAGTAAGTTTTATGAGGCAGGTAGCAAAGAATACAAAATACGCAAATCCATCCATTCGAGTGAAAAGATCGCCAATAGAAACAACGCTTATTGCATCGGCGTAAGGATAGCGGTACTCCCCTGCCAAAGGACTTGAAAAAAGCAGAATACTGTTAAGCAAAACCATAGCGAACAATCCTGCCGCTATTCCCAAAGATAAAATGCCGTCTGAAATCTTTTGTCTAGCAAATGTGAGTTTCTGATAAATAAATGTAGTTATTATACTTAAAAATACACCCGAAAGATACGGTAAAGTCTGAAAAAATACATCCTTCCAATCGGGAAGACTCAAAAGGAAAATATACTCTATGCTCATATTTTTCAGACTGAAGACAAAAAACAAAACCACTATTGCCGCAACTATCACGAAAGATATAAGCGAAAATTTAAGGATAGTAGTATCAGGTCGGGTTGCTGACCAAAAGACAACGCCCAAAAGTACCGCTGCAATAACCAATTTACTTGCATCAGGAAGTATGCTCTGCGATACGAATCCCACATAATCCGTTACACAAACAGCCGAATCCAAAACAATAAGCAACAGTGTCGCACAATATACCGCTGCTGTGATTATTTTAGAAAATTTTCCGGAAAGATGGGCTGTATCAAACACAAAATCAACCGCTTTGCATACGGGCGCCGCTAACAAAAGCGATAATAAAAATGCCACAATAAACCCTAAAAATGTATTTATATTGGCAGTTCTTTTAGGGAAGGTTATTATTGCATTTCCCAGCACAAAGAGCACCGTCATTAAAAGGGTGTGCAGTCTGTAATTTTCCCGTAATGTCAAGTTATCACCTGCCCTGCACTGTAGTTTATTCCAATATCGCCCGTATTGAACATATCATTATAGTCGTTTTTAATTTCATTCCACAAACCACGATTGCGCAGATATATTCTCTCTGAAAAGCCGAATATATCACCCACTTTTTCGCTTCTGGCACGATTTATAAGGGCGTTAACATTATCGGTAAGAGCGTTGGCAAAATTATTTGTATCACCGGTTGCCGATATTTTGGTTTTTATGCTAAGGGATATATCATTATCGTTCAGCGAAAGTGCCGTATGCATTGAGGATGCCATTATACTGTTGTTTCCTATTATCAACTGTCCTCCGCTGTCTACATTATTACATAATAGTGAATAAACGATGCCCTCCTCATTATTTACAGACATAAGATATTGCCAATCCCTGTATATGCCCCTGCCCTGAAGTTCAATATCTTCGTTGGATGGTGTAAAGATGGGCAACGAAAAGACCTTGTCCTGACGCATCATAAGTGTTTGAAGTTCGTAAAACCTATTGTTCAGATCGATGCCTGTTTGTTTGCGGTAGTTTTCTATAATCTCCATCAAAGCATATCCCGATGTCGCTGCCGATTTAGTTTTAACACTAAGCAAACTTTCGGTATCTTCGCACAATATCACATATACCGAAAGGTTGAGCGATCTTTCTTCACTACAAAAATCAAAAACCCTTTCAAGGTCCCTGCCAATAACATTTTTCCCCACTGCAACGATGCCACAATGGTCGAAGACCGCAGTCTTTTCAATTTTCGTAATAACAGAATAAAGAGCATCGGTAGGGGTGGCTGCCTGTGCCGAAAATACACGTCCTTCGGGAGAATCGCCGCCAAGGCTTACCACCTGAACATTTATCTTAAACCCTTGTTCGCCTTTATCAAAACCTATTGCCGAAACGATATATGTCCCCGTGCTTTCCCTATAGCCGGTACACCCTGTAAGCATAACAACCGCAAATATAATGATAAGTGATATTTTGGCCTTCATTCATTGCCACCTCTGCTGCGGATCATATTTTTATTAAAAAATGGTCGGGTTTTCATCATAGGCCAAGGACTTCGCAACAGCGTATCCTTCAGTTGCTCAAACCTGGGTTTTTCAAGTGACACTGTATAGTCTGTTGAAAAGGATGTCAGGCTGAATACTCTGATTATAAACACAGCACTTAAAACAATATAACCGTATAATCCGAAAAGGGCACTTGCTATAACCAACAATAGCCGCATATAGAAAACCACCCCTTTGAGTCGGGGAATCATAAGCCCCGAAATACCGCTGAGCGCCACCGCGATAAGCATCGGTGCGCTGATTATTTTTGCCTCTACTGCAGCCTGTCCCACAACAAGTCCTCCTACAATACTTAACGCGTGACCCAGACTTTGCGGCATTCTTACACCCGTTTCCTTCAATATTTCAAATACAAGTATAAGAATTATACTCTCTGTCACCGAAGACAGCGGTACACCACTTCGCAGTTGCACTACCGATAACGCAAAATGAGTGGGTAAAAGTTTTATATGAAATGTGGTAAGTGCCACAAATATTGCAGGAGCACTTACAGCAATAAAAAAACATATATACCTAAGAAATCTGCCTACCGATGATACAATATAGTTCAGATAATAATCCTCGTCTGATTGAAAATTTTCCGAAAAAAGATAAGGTAAAGTCAGTACAACGGGGGTGCCGTCTACAACTATCGCTATTCTGCCCTCTAAAAGTCTTGCTGCCACTATATCGGGTCGTTCGGTTGAACCGGTGGTCTTAAAAAGTGAACCCTTATGGTCGCGTATATGCTCGGCGATATAATTACTGTCAAGTATTCCGTCGATATCGATAAGGGATATCCTGCGCTTAAGTTCCGAAACGGTTCGTTTGTCTGCCAGTGACCCAAGATAACATATAAAAATTGCCGTTTGAGTTCTTCTGCCAATGCGCTGAAATTCTATACACAAATCAGGGGTCAGAAGTTTTCTTCTTATCATCGCAAGATTAAACATTGCCGCCTCATCAAATCCTTCACGCGGTCCTTGCAATACCCGTTCATCGGCAGGCTCGCTTATTCCCCTTGTTCGCCAACCCTTGGTATTTACGGTTAGTGCAGTACACTGACCGTCCATAAGAAGTAATGTATCTCCGTAAAGTATAGCAGAAAGCATATCGGATACATATTCTGCCCGTGCAATTTCGCTGACAAACAACACCTTATCTGCTATTTCATCGATATTAAGAGCACCCTTATCCGGTACATCTACCGTTAAAAGCGGCCTTATTATAGAATCGTTAAGGTGCTGAACATTTACCATACCGTCGAAATAAATTACAGCACAACGCATATCATATGTGATATCCACAATTCTTTTACGCATAATATCGTCTTTAGCAAAGATATTCTCAAACAATTCGATATCTCTATCCAAATTTCCACTTAATGTTACCTTTTCGTAATCCGTAATTTGAGACCCCAAAAATAAAACCTCCGCCATAATATTCTAAAAATATTATGGCGCATTTTTACCCAA
>JAZOBW010000066.1:0-15075 GCA_045596185.1 Acutalibacteraceae bacterium
ACGTGCAAGTGTTCGCCTTATGAAATTGATTCGGGGTAAAAAGGCAAAATTCTGGGGATCTAAAGAATTCGATCCTGATGCCCGTTGTAACTGCGGAAGCAAAACACGGTTTGAACACAATATGGAGTTGCGGCGAAGTAACCCCAACTATCAGTCCTCTCCTATGACACTGGGTTGGGTAAGCAATTCACTGTTGCTTCGTCGTCGGATATTAAGTAAAAAGATTACTGATAATATTAAAACACCCATACTGTTGTTTTCAGCACAGCAGGACACTGTTGTTAAAATTGATGCGCATAAGCAGTTTGCAGAAAAGTGTGCCGCCTGCAGATTTGTAGCGGTTGAAAATTCTAATCACGCAATTCTTACGGGTGAAATGGATATTATAACCGATCACATCAATCGTGTTTTTGACTTTTTTGCTGAGTAGGCGTCAACTCCTGATTGCTTTTCACCGTTCGTTTTGCCTCTTTAAGGGCGATACGGAAGAATGCCGCTAATACGCGGTAAAACCTTATCATAATCAGAAAATCAATTTTGAAAATATCTTGTTTCCCATCGTAGTCGCAGGAAATATTGATGTTTTGGCCTTTTTTGCGAATCTTCATAATGGAACTTAAAAGGCCTGCAAACGGATAGATGACGGTACAGCACTGACCGTAGTTTATGGCAGCTTCTGCGGCATCGTCTCCCGTGCATATGATCTTTATGCTTAAACGTTTAGCAGTACAGTATTTCAGAATTTTTCCAACCTCTTTGAGCAGATCTATGAGTATTCTACAGGTCTGCGATACGGTTCCTAAAAGGCCGGATTTTTGTACATTCAATTGAAGACTTTCGGCTTCCAGTCTGCTGATACCCGAAGCTTTTTTCAATGTTTTAAGAATGGGATTGTTCGGGTCCGGATTTTCACCGAAGGTTTTATGAAGAAATTTATAGCGTATCATAAGTTCGCCGCTGTCATCACTTTTGATTATGATATATACCGGTAGGTGCAGAATAGCGGTTATCAGCAAAACCAAAAATGCTACTATGCCTAAAAATATCCACATATCCGAACACCACCCTTGTTTTATTATATTATTATATATTATGTGCACAAAGATTGCAACAAATTTAGAAGGGGAGAATTTAATATGAAATGGATATCGGGAAGAATATCCCAATTCACACACGATGAATATGCTACAGTGTATTCTTCGCTTTCTCCCTCTAGAAAAATGCGTATAGACCGATATAAAAGGGAAGAGGACAAGATGCGTTCACTTTTGGGCGAACTGCTTTTGCGGCGGTTGCTTTGCGAAAGCGGTGTTATAAATCCCGTGATATGCAGTGCTGAAAACGGGCGACCCTATATTGAAAATGATGGTCTGCATGTTAGTATTTCCCACTGCGATGATATCGCCGTTTGTGCCGTTTGCGAAGAACCGGTAGGTATCGATATTGAAAAGATAAAACCGGTTGATTCTCGTCTTATAAAAAGGGTATGTACCGAAAGTGAGGAAAGGTATATCTGTTTTTCGGGTAACGGTTTAATTGAGGATCGTGTGGTTCTGGAAAGATTTTTCGAAATATGGACCGCCAAGGAGGCGTATTTCAAAAAAGAGGGAACCGGTATTACAAATTTTCACTCGATCGATACGCTAATATTAAAAAAACAAACGATTAAAATCAGTGAGTATATAATACAGATAATATAAAAACCGTTCGGCAAACGCCGAACGGTTTTGTCGTTTGTATGTATAAAATCAATAATAATACATTGATTGTGCGAGGCCAACGCCCATTATCATCGTAACAACAAAGAATACAAGGGCAATTGCAGCAATAATTATAAGAGCGCACCAATAAGAAAGGGTGAAGTTGCGGCGATTTATGTTGCTGCGTTTGAAACTGAAAATGATAAGGAATATAAATCCGATTATCGGAATGGAATAAAGCAGTGTAAGACCAAAGTATGCCCAGGGGCTTAAGGGACGGAACTGCTCTGGAAGATCCTTTTCGGTTATCGGCTTTTCGGTAACAACAGGCTGTGCAACGGGAGTTACAGGTGTTACGGGAGTTATGGGTGCTACTGTTGCTACAGGTTCAACGGGTGTTACAGGTACAACAGGAGTTACGGGGGTAGCAGGTGCTACGGGTTCTTCAGCAACAGGTTGTGTTTCTACAACAGTGCCGCAGTTACCACAAAACTTTGCATCCTCATTCAACTGTGCTCCGCAATTTTTACAAATCATATTAAAACCCACTTTCAAAAAAATATAAGTAGCCGTACGGCTTATTATGATTATATCAAATCGGTTGTTGGTTTGTCAATGGTTATTATCTGTCCGATTTAAGTTTACTGCGTATTTTTTCACGTACATTGTCAAGAAAAGAGGAAGTGCTTTTCCCAAAGGCACATTCGTTTACAAAGTGTTCGCAGTTATTGTGAAGAATATCGTATCCTCCTTCACCGATACGCGATGTTGCTATTAAAACTATTTCTTGGGGCGAACGCATTGTTCTGCGTTCTTCGCGTGATGGCACACCAACCTCCAGTTCGCCGCCCTGCAGGAAGGCATCGATGTCAGAAGAAAGTACCTTAATATCCTGCGAGGGTCTGCCCGGATCATTCGGAAGTCCAAACTGAATTATATTGGTTTCATCTGCAAATATGCCGTAATGGTAGTAAAAACTAACCTTGGTGCGAATGATGTCACCGTATTTAGGTGTCGATTCACTCCACTCCATATTTATACCTTCTTTTCAATGCAGTCAATAACATTCTGAACGGTTTGTATACCGATAAAGTCATCGTTGGTAAATTTCATGCCAAATTCTTCTTCCAAAGCCATCGCCATATAGAGCATACCGATAGAATTTATGCCTATATCTTCGCGTAGTGACGACTGCGGAGTTACCGAATCGGTGTTGATTTCACCCTCAAATACCGAGTGAAATACCGAGATGAGTCGTTCGAAAGTGTTCATATTCATTTCCCCTTATGTGAAGCAAATTTAGTGTCGGCAGTTTTACAGATGTTAAGTTCGTTTGCAAGTGCGTCGGTTATATTCTGAATATCGGCAGTTGTCGGCATTATTTTTTTACAGTACTCTTTTGGGTCTATCGCATTCCCGATAACCACCGTTTTTTTATTGTACCAATGTTTGCTTTTTGAAATATGCATCGGTATTATGGGAACGCCTGCACGCATCGCCATCAGAACAGCACCGGATTTAACGGCGTCAACATCATCATTTTTGTTGATGCCACCCTGCGGGAAAACGGCAAGAAGATATTGCTGTTTCAAAACCTTTATTGAGCTATTTATTGCCTCGATATCGGTGGTTTGGCGATCTATTTTGATTGCGCCTACACCACGCAGTAACGCAGAACGCAACCGCCCGTTCATAACTACTTCGGCAACAAGAAAGAACAATCTGCGATACCAGAAGGTAACACCCACAATGAAGGGGTCGGCAAAGGAGGTGTGATTTGCGGCAATAATGGCACCGCCCTTGATTTTTTGCGTATATTTTTCGCCGTCAGGCTTTATGCGCTTTATACGCATTATCGGAACCAACACCGCACAAACTATTCGTGCCATATCCATCGGTATGTGCCGAATACTAAAGAAACGGTGAGAATTGGCGTTTTTATTCTTCATAGATTTCAACTTTCTGTTTCAAGATGATTTTTAAGTTCATAAACCTTTTCCTCAAGTATATGGGTAAGGTGCTCGATTTGTTGTTCTTCGTTTAGTTCTTCTTTTGCATAGTCACACAGATAGAAGGGTTTGCCTATAACCACATCGGCTCTTTTTGTGATACCGTAGTTGCCCTTTGTATAAATTGGCACAATAGGAGCATCGGCATGGGTGGCAATAAATGCTGTACTAACCGTAAAGGGCCACGGTTTTCCGTTAACCGGCAAACGACCTTCGGGGAAAATACCAAGCGTTCCTTTGTTGTCCAGAACCTCGATGGAATCGGAAACGAAGGAAAAATTGCGGTCATCTCTGTCTACCCTTATTCCGCCCAGTGCATCAAGAAACCAAGCAAATATTTTGCTTTTGTTATAAAGTACTTCTGCCATCAGAAAATGGATTGTGCGAAAAGGGAATATAAGAAGATAAAGCACAAAATCCATAAGCGATTTATGGTTCGAAACAAGAATACAAGGTTTTGGTAATGCTTTTTGATGCTTATCGATTTTATGTATACGCGGTTTCAGAAAGATAAATGCAGGAAGAAGACCGGTTATCTTCACAAAACCGAGAACAAAATTTATCAGTAATTTATTCTTCATAATTAAAGATGTCTTTCTATATATTCACAGATTTCTTTCGGGGTATAACAGTATTTATCGTTCTTGTTATAATCGGAAATTGCAAATGCTTCGGAAAGTTTTGTAAGAATCGAAAAATACTGGATGCTGGTTGCACCAAGATCATAAAAAATATGAGAGTTTGCATTTATATCTTCATATAATACACCGAGAGAATCGGCGATGATCTGACGCACCCTTTCCATAAGCGGGGAATTTTCGTCTTCACGGTTTGCTGCCTTCATATCGGCGAATGCGGTAAGTGAAACATCATTGTTTTTTATCTTTTCCAGTAATTGTGCGCGGCTTACCTTTATGGCAGTAGGCGGACAAAGTTCATCGGTGGTAAAGTAAAAACGCTGTATTGCAGATGTTTTAGGTAGAGTGTCGTTTATGGCATACGCTTCGTTTCTTATTGCTGTGATGCTCTCTTCGGTTGCAAAGGGATTTATCTGAACGATAAGCGAAAGTTGTTGACCGTCCTTGCCGTCCAGCCCTAATACGGAAAGCATTTTGGCGCTTTCCAGATTAAAAAGTTTTTCAACCGTATCGGGATTTATGTTTTCGCCGTTTTCACCGATAACAACATCACTTTGACGACCTAATATGAAATAGTTACCGTTTTCACAAATCATATTGTCGCCGGTGTTGAACCAATCGTTAAGATCAACTTCTTTTCCGTTTATAAGTTTCCTTGTGCAAAGGGAGGTACCTTTTACATTAAGAATACCGTTTTCGTCGATTTTGTATTCAACCGAATCAAAAGGACGACCTATCGAGTTTTGATTGCGATACTTTGCTTTTTTGCGCAGTTCAACCGAGGTTATTCCAATCTCGCTCATTCCATAGCCGTTGTGCAGACTGTAACCGATACCGTTTATCAACTGCAGAGCAGAATCCTTAAGATAACTGCCACCGTTTATACAGAACATAACCGATCTGCCGAAAATGCGGTCGGTAACCTCTCTCATTATCCATTTTGAAAGTTCGTTTCCCGTATTAGGGAAGATGTTCTGAAGTGTAGTTGTGATTTTGAGTCCGCGCTGCAGTTTGTTATATTTCTTTTCACCCTGTTCTTTTGCTGATGCAAGAACCTGCTTTTCAATCGTGTGCCACAAAACAGGCACGGCAAAAATATGGGTAACATTATGTCTGCGGCAGGTCTTTAGTATCGTGTCTGAAGAATAGTCACGCAAAAATACCAGTGTTCTGCCGAAAAAGGTAAACCAAAAATAAACTGCGAACAGACCGAATACATGATAAAACGGTAGGAAAGCAAGTTGTTTTAACTGCCCTTTATAATGCTTTGCCATACGGGGTTCAAGTTTAATGATGGTTTCAAAATTCAGTATTTGTTCTGCGATATTGTAACCGCTGTAGAAACAGATAACCTCATTCATCGATGTCGCAGAGGAGGAAAAGGCTATCTCGTCCTCGAAAATATCGATGGGGGGAGTATTGTCATCATCAAGTTCGCAAACGGATATAACCTCTCCGTTAAGTGTAGTTTCGCCATCGCACAAAACATATTTAATATCAAGGGTTTTAAGTATTCCGTTAGTAAGCGTTACGGGATAGCGCATATTTACAAGATACGGCTTGTTGCCGCTCATCAGTATCGCCCAGAACGCAACTATCCATTCGGGAGAGTTATCCATCTCCAGCGCAACAAAACTGTGGGTGTCGCCGATTTTTTTATAAAGACCGGCGGCGGCACGTTCTATCCTTGCTTTAATTTCTGCATAACTTTGTTTTTTGATACGGTAGCCGTCGTTGCTTTCACAAAGAATGTTATCTTCGATAGAAAACATTATTTCATAGATGGTCCTAAAATCTTTTTTTGATGCCTTCAAAGCGGCTCGATGATGATTTATTATCTGTTTCAGGTTCTTGTCCATATTTACCTCTGAATGTATATAAACATTAAAAAACCGTTTCCCGCAAAGAAAACGGTTTTTGTCGGTTAGCAGCAACTATCAATAATAGTAGTAATCGTCGTAGTAGTCGTAACTGCTTGGTTCATAACTGGCAAGTGAAATGATAGCAAGGAAAAGTGTTACACCGGAGAGAATAACACCAATAAGTCCGGTTATTTTTCCAACCTTTCCGAACGCTGAAGTATCACCGGCACTGATGTTTTTCTTTGCCATAATAAGTCCCACAAGTGAAAGGGGGAAAGAAATCAAAGAAAATACAAGGCCGAATGCAAAACCTGCGGCACCATCGACCGCCATAAATATAAGGGTGTACAAAAGACCGATGGCGGCAAATGCAAGACCGGAAATACCGAGAACCATACCTACGATGCTTTTGGCTTTTGAGGGGGGCTGAACAGGTTGATATGCATTCTGGGGATATACGGGTTGTGTATACTGGGGTTGGGGATTTACAGGCTGGGTATTTACAGGCTGGGTATAAGCAGGGGGTGCATATGTAGGTGCTTGGGGTGTAGTAGGCTGAACATATACAGGCTGCTCAACAACGGGCTGTTCAACGACAGGCTGTTCAACGACAGGCTGCTCAACGACAGGCTGAACAGGTGTCTGCTCTGCCATATTAGCACCGCATAGCGGACAGAAGTTTGTAGGTGTATCAAATGTTTTACCGCATTTAGGACAAATGTACATAAGAAATTCTCCTTTTATTTATTTGTAGATATTATATAACATTTATATTAATATTTCAAGATAAAAATTCGCGCATAACCGACATATTGTGAGTTTTAATAAAAAATAGCAAATATACAGCAGAAAAATGTCAATTTCACTTGTGTAAATATTTTCCTGATGATATAATAAAAATGTTAATATTTATATGGTTAAAACATTCAAACCCGTTTCGATTCGGGTTTATATGCTTTGGATAGGGGGAAAAAGGGTGACTTGGTTTATTATGGCAGTTCTTTCTGCTGTTTTTGCAGGACTTACATCTATACTGGCAAAATGCGGAATCAGAAAGACTGATTCGGATGTTGCAACCGCTATCAGAACAATAGTAGTGTTGATTTTTTCATGGCTTATGGTATTCATTGTCGGTTCCTTAAATACTGTCACAAGTATACCCCCTAAAGCCTTGGCGTTTCTTGTGCTTTCGGGTTTTGCAACGGGGGCATCGTGGATATGCTATTTCAAGGCTCTGTCGCTCGGTGATGTAAACAAGGTTGTTCCTATCGATAAATCCAGCACGATTTTAACGGTACTCCTTGCCATTATCTGTTTTGGCGAGACCGAAAACCTTGTTGTTAAACTTGCCTCAACTGCATTACTTGCGGTCGGCATATTTTTGATGATAGAAAGGAAGCAGAATTCCAACAATGCCTATAATAGGGGTTGGATGATATATGCGGTGCTTTCGGCGGTTTTTGCTGCCCTTACCTCGATACTTGCAAAGATTGGAATTTCAGGTGTTGAATCCAATCTCGGTACCGCCATACGAACCGGTGTTGTTCTTGTGATGGCGTGGGTAGTGGTGCTGGTTCAGGGTAAACAAAAATCTCTTAAAAATCTTGATAAAAAAGAACTTGTTTTTATAATACTTTCGGGTATTGCAACCGGCGCATCGTGGCTCTGCTATTATTACGCTATACAAAAAGGAAAGGTAAGTGTTGTGGTGCCTATAGATAAAATGAGCGTACTTATAGCGGTTACTTTCTCGTATTTTGTATTCAAAGAGAAAATGTCAAAAAAGGCTTTGCTTGGTTTGGCGCTTATGTTGGCAGGTACACTTATTATGGCGATATTTACATAAATTGAGGATAAACAATGGCAAAAAAATTCAAATTATTTACACTGTTTTTATGCTTCTTTTTTGCGGTAATTACTGCTTTGTACTTTTTTCACCCTACTGATACACTGCTCAGCATCAGTATTACCGTAGGCGTTTTTGCCTATCATTTTTTAATGCGCCTTATTGTTGGTGTTACTGTAAACAAAATATTCAAAAACAACATCGCTTATACCCGAAAATGGTTCACACCTCTTAAATTTGAAGAAAATTTATATAGATTTATGCGTGTGAAATTGTGGAAAAAATATATTCCCACATATTCGCCCGTCACCTTTTCTTTAGCAGAAAATCCACCGGAAAGGGTGGTGGCGGCTACCTGTCAGTCCGAAATCGTGCACGAGATAATAATGGTTTTAAGTTTTCTTCCCATTATTCTGGCAATACCCTTTGGTGATGCCTATGTTTTTATTATTACATCGGTATTTTCAGCACTTATAGATGCTGTATTTGTGGTGCTTCAAAGATATAATCGACCCAGACTGTTAAAGATCGTTCTGAAAAACGATGGAAAAAGGAGTGTTGGAAATAAATAATTCGTGGTTGTTTTTAATAATTATTATATGCTATATAGGCATACCGTCGCAAATGTCATTACTGCATAGAATAAAACTTAGAAAAAAAGGAGTTAAAAGAATTATGCCGTGCGAAATGCTAAAGGAATTTATCGGAAAGGTCTGTACCGTAACGCTTTTTAACGATATAACGGGTGTTCATGGAACAGTAATTGCTGTAGAGGAAAACTGGATAAAGATTGAAGAAAAGAAAAAAATCCGTATAATCAACGGTGATATGATAAGGGATATATCTACTTCAAAATAATAACTCTATATAAATTCAAAAGCGTTGCATTTCGCAACGCTTTTATAGTTTTACTTATCAAAAGATACCGGATTCGTATTGCCACTTGCAAAGGCGTTGGGGCCGGGGTCAGACATTGAAAAGTACATACGTGCGGCCTTGGTGGTGCCAAAATCCTTGTTGGAACCGGAATTTTGCACCTTGTTGAAGGCGTCGCGGAACATTTGATTGTGTGCCTCTTCACGATTCAAAAGGAAGTCTATGGTTTCCCGAACCTTTTTATCTTCTATCTGTCGGTAAAGGTATTCGTAAACAACCTTTGCGCGCTGTTCGGATGCAATATTGCTGAGAAGATCGGCACACAGGTCGCCGGTAACGGTTACATAGTCGGCGGTCCAGGAATATCCCGAGGCGTTTATAAGACCGGGATTCAAACCAAGAAGTACATGCGATTGGATCTCGCCGTCAGGCACCTTTGCGGCATCAACATCATGACCATTAAGAAGATTGATAGTCTGTGCCACCATTTCCATATGCCCAAGTTCTTCTGCGGCTATGTCAAGAAAAAGGTCCTTGATTTCGGGATCTTTAATTCTGAAACTTTGCGACATATACTGCATTGCTGCTTTCAGTTCACCGTTTCCTCCACCCAGTTGTTCCTGCAAAAGTGCCGCGTATTGCGGATTTGCCCTTTCAACACCTACAGGATGAAAAAGCATTTTTTCGTGTTTGAACATTTTACTGCCTCCTTTTTATTATTTATTCTTTCCGTATCCAAAACGAATATACAGAGAATTCTGTAATTCATAAAATTTATAATACTGCAATAGGGGATTGTGGAAAAAGAAAAATGATGGTATAATCAAATAAACATCAGATAAACATCAGAGCGAAAGGTAAAATGCAAAATGCCGTTAGAAATAGTAAGAAACGATATAACTAAAATGGCTGTCGATGCCATCGTTAATGCTGCTAACGAGTCGCTTTTGGGTGGCGGTGGTGTAGATGGTGCCATTCACAGCGCCGCAGGAAAGGATCTGCTTGAAGAATGTAAAACACTGGGCGGATGCAAAACCGGCAAGGCAAAGATTACAGGTGGATATCAACTTCCTGCAAAATATGTGATACATACCGTGGGGCCTGTTTATAAAGACGGCAATCACGGTGAGAAAGCCCTGCTTGAATCCTGCTATAGAGAGTCTTTAATACTTGCAAAAAAACATAATTGCGAAACGGTCGCTTTTCCGCTTATTTCTTCCGGTGTATATGGATACCCGAAGGATAAGGCGCTCAGGGTTGCGATAGATGTTATCGGTGAATTTTTGTTCGAAAACGAAATGACTGTATATATCGTAATATTTGATAAAACAGCCTATAAAATCAGTGAAAAATTATTCTCCGATATTGCTGAGTATATAGACGAAACCTATGTGGCAGAACACACGGATCACAGTCGTGAAAATATGCGTATGGGCGCTCTTTTAAGCAGTGCTAGTATATTTGAATGTGATGAGGATTTTGCAGTAGAAAAACCTCTTATAAAGGACGATCTTGATTCTCAGTTAAAGCAGATGGATGAAAGTTTTTCGCAGATGCTTCTTAGAAAAATCGACGAGCGAGGAATGACCGACGCCCAGTGCTATAAGAAAGCCAATATCGACCGTAAGTTATTTTCCAAGATTCGCAGTGATGTTCATTATAAACCGAGTAAGCCCACCGTTATCGCCTTTGCCATCTCGCTGGAACTTACACTTCCCGAAACCGAGGATATGCTACGCAAGGCAGGTTTTGCCCTTTCAAAAAGCAATAAATTCGATATTATTATCCGGTATTTTATAAGTCGAGGTAATTACAATATTTTTGAAATTAACGAGGCACTGTTTGCTTTCGATCAAGTTTTGTTAGGAGCATAAATATGAAGAATATAAAGATCACAGTTATGCGTAAGGCAAATTATGATGACCTTATCGCACAGTACGAAAATCCAATTGAACACGCTTGTGACCTGCAAGTAGGACAGATATTTATGTGTAAGGGTTGGCAAAAACCTGAAGGCTTTTGTGATAGCGCTTGGGAGAGTGTGTCGCCTTTTGTTATGACTCTTGCGCATGGCGGAGAAGATATTTACGATGGCTGGATGAAAAACCCTAAGTCTGCAATGATTTCTTGCAACGATGGTTTCCGTCCAGTGAGTTTTTTGATCGAAGTTTGTGAATGATATAATGAATTTATAATTTGTCGCATGCAAAGCGACCTTACCTCTCTTTTATTGATGTACAATGGTGACATCAAATGAAAGAGAGGTTTTTAATTATGAAAAACACAAACAAAAATGAAATTACTGAACTCGTATTTATTCTGGACAGAAGCGGATCTATGGCAGGGTTGGAAGGCGATACTGTAGGCGGCTTTAATGCTATGATAGAAAAGCAGAAGAAACAGGATACTCCGTGTTATGTCTCTACTGTTTTATTTAACGGCGAAAGTAAAGTGCTTTATGATCGTGTAAAACTGGGCGATATTTTCCCGATGAACGAGAATGATTATGTTGTAGGCGGTTGCACCGCCCTGCTTGATGCTGTTGGCGGTGCCATCCACCATATCGGTAAACTGCATAAATATCTGGGTGAGGGCGCACCAGAGCATACAATGTTTGTTATCACTACCGACGGCATGGAAAATGCAAGTCATCGATATGATGCCGAAACGGTTAAAAAAATGATAAATCGGCAGAAGGAAAAATACGGCTGGGAATTTTTGTTCATTGGCGCAAATATTGATGCGGTTGAAACGGCGTCACGTTACGGAATAAACAGCGATAGGGCGGTCAATTACAACGCAGATAAACGCGGTACAAATATCGTGTACGAATCTGTTGCAAAGGTGGTATGTGATGTTCGTGCCGGTGCGACGGTTGACAAGGGGTGGAGCCAAGCAATAGACGATGATTATCGAACCCGCAGTAAAAAAGGTAAATAAGCATTAAAAGAATACGGAGTGAACCAATCAGTCGTTCACTCCGTATGTCCATGTAAGTGGATCTTTGAAAAGGGGAATCTGCGGTGTGGCGAATGTGAACACCACGAACAGTATACCAATAAAACAAATTATCACAAAGGGCAACCAAGATTTTCTAGATTCTTTACTGCCTTTTATGAATACAAGCGTTTCCTTGATGAAAACTGCTGCTGCAGATATAAAGAAAATTGCAATGTTAAGCCAGTCGGGTGATTTGCCGAATACGCCGTTATATGTGTAAAACAATATCGGAATCAGTAAAAGTCCGCATATTATTCCTATAAGTTTTACACACCAGAAATTTTTATATTCCTTAAAAAATTTACTTTGTATCAATGCAAAGATAAACATAGGAAAAAACAGCAGTTTCATATGCTCCCAGGTGGATTCGTTAACACCCGAAAATGGAGCAATTAAAATATTCTCGTTTGTCCATTTATACAGAAAATGAAGAAGAGTTCCACCCAGTGCTGTTACGGCAAAACCGGATATTTGCCAAAGAAATAAATTTTGTTTCATAAACCTACCGCCTATAATGCGTTCTACTGATATTTTATGCAAAAAATTAAAGCCTTTATTCTGTTTGTTTTTGCCAATAAAGAAAAAACTACACAACACATACGAAAAGTGATATAATAAAGATACAAAAGGAGTAAATACTATGAAAAAGTTAAAAGGATTGATCATATTGCTTATAATATCGCTTTCATTATTCGGGTTATCCGCTTGTCGGGGCGAAGACAGCAAAACACCTGCTTATGAGCAGATATCTGCACAAGAAGCAAAAGAAATAATGGACAACAATATCGGTTATATCATTATTGATGCCCGCACCGAAGAAGAATTTGCCGAGGGGCATATTGAAGGTGCAATTTTAATTCCCGAATATGAAATATCCGCAAGGGCACAAAAGGAATTACCGGATAAAGATGCAATGATTCTCGTCTACTGTCGAAGCGGCAGAAGAAGTAAAATAGCATCTGAAGAACTGGTTAAATTAGGATATACCAATGTTAAAGAATTCGGCGGCATCATTGATTGGCCGTATGAGGTGGTAAAAAATTGATGAAAGATGAATGTTTGATTTGCGCAGCACCTATTACATATTCAGAAAATGATACTACGGTGGAGTGTGCAATCTGCCATACAAAGGAAAACAGCAAGACCATGTGTGAAAACGGCCACTATGTTTGCAACGAGTGTCATACAAAGGGTATTGATAAAATTATTGGGGTTTGCCTTGGTGAGTCCTCTGGAAATCCTATCGAGATTTTGCGAAATCTAATGTCTTTGCCTTTTTGCCATATGCACGGGCCAGAGCATCATATTATGGTGGGGGCATCCTTGCTCACCGCTTATAAAAATTCAGGCGGTAGTATAGACCTTGAAAAGGCACTGGTTGAAATATATTCGCGCGGCAGACAGGTTCCCGGCGGCGTCTGCGGATTTTGGGGCGCTTGCGGTGCCGCTTTAAGTACAGGAATGTTTGTGTCTATCGTAACCGGTTCTACACCGCTCGGTAAAAAAGAGTGGGGACTTTCAAATTTAATGACCTCACAGGCGCTGAACGCTATCGGCAGAATAGGCGGTCCGCGCTGCTGTAAGCGCAATTCATACCTTGCTACTATAGAGGCGGTTAAATTTGCAAAAACACATTTTGGTGTTGAAATGAAACTCGATGATATTAAGTGTATTCATTCGCCTCTAAATAACCAATGCATCGGTGAGAGGTGTCCGTTCAAATGAAAAAAATAGCCTTTATTTGTGTACATAATTCCTGTCGCAGTCAGATTGCAGAGGCATTAGGAAAGCGTTATGCAGCCTGCAAATACGATTTTTATTCCGCAGGTACCGAAACTAAACCGCAAATAAATCAGGATGCCGTACGGCTGATGAAGCAAATCTACGGGATTGATATGGAACAGTCTCAGTACAGCAAAACCTATGATGAAATCCCAACACCCGATATTGCTATCTCTATGGGATGCGATGTGGGTTGCCCATTTTTCGGTAGAGCATTTGACGATAATTGGGGTTTGCCCGACCCCACCGGTGAAAACGATGAAGTTTTTATTAAAGTAATTAAACAGATTGAAGAAAAAGTCAAGAAATTATAATAATGGATAGAAAAGTTTTAGATAGGTATATAACAGATGCATACGATGCATCGGCTGAATATATGTGGAAAAAATATCCCACATTTGCCGTTTACCGTCACCATAACAATAAAAAATGGTTTGCTGTGATTATGGAAATTCCAAAATCAAAATTAAACCTTAACGATGACGGTTTAGTGAGCGTTATAAATCTTAAATGCGATCCACTGCTCATTGGCTCGTTACTTTTGGAAAACGGTATTCATAGGGGGTATCATATGAACAAGAATCATTGGATAACCCTACGTCTTGACGGCAGTGTTGGCGAGGATAAAATCAAATGGTTACTTGATATGAGTTTTGGTTTAACATCAGTAAAATAAAAAGGAAAATAGTATAGGAGTAAAAATTTATTGACTCTGACGCAGCGTTATGGTTTATACTCTGTTATGAGAGGTGATTTACTGTGAAAATGCAAATAAAAGAGTTTGCAAAACTCACAGGTGTCAGTGTTCGCACATTGCACTATTACGATGAAATAGGCTTATTAAAACCTGCCTTTGTGGACGGGCAAAACGGCTATAGGTTTTATGATGAAAGTTCTTTCCTACGTATGCAAGAGATACTGTTTTACCGTGAACTTGATTTTGAACTTAAAAGCATTTCAGTGATTTTGTCCTCTCCCGATTACAATAAACAAAAAGCACTTGCCCAGCAACGAAAATTATTAATTCTTAAAAAGGAACGATTAGAGAGAATTATTGATGCTTTGGACGGTGCTGCGAAAGGAAAAGTTACAATGGAAGCGTTTGATAACAGCGATTACGAAACCGCACGAAAACAGTATGAAACCGAGGCAAAACAGCGTTGGGGCAATACCGATGCCTATAAAGAACATTCAGAAAAGACTGCCAACTATACTAAGGATAAATGGCAAGACGTAAATGATGGAATGAACGCAGTTTTCGCCAAATTTGCCGAATGTATGAACAACGGACACACCGCCGACTCTGAAGAAGCTCAATCATTAGTAAAAGAACTGCAAGACTATATCACCGAGAATTACTAC
>JAZOBW010000067.1:0-4326 GCA_045596185.1 Acutalibacteraceae bacterium
CATAGTAATTACAAGGTCGCCCTTTTCGGCGGTTTTAATGATGGTATCCGCTATATTTTCAAAGCCGTCCACAACAACAGCATCGGCAAGTTTACAGGCGATATCTTCCGAATGAATATCATAGATATTAACCTCTCTTGAACCCATTATCGGGGTAAGAACAACCTTATCCGCTACCGAAAGGGCATCAATAAATTCGTCCTTTAGCAGTGAAGTTCTGGAGAATGTAAACGGCTGAAAAACAGCGATAACGCGTTTATAGTTCAGTTCCTTTGCCGCCTTAAGTGTTGCGCGTATCTCTGTGGGGTGGTGGGCATAATCGTCTGCAAGGGTAAAATCGTATTCTGCGAGAAATTCAAATCTTCTTCCTGCACCCGTAAAACGAGCAAGTGCCGATGCGATATCTTCAGCCAAAATACCCATATCATCACAGACCGCAAATGCGGCAAGTCCGTTTAATACATTATGATATCCCGGAACGTGCATTTCAAGATGTCCGCAGGGCAGATTTCCCTTAAGAACATCAAAATTAAAGCCATATTTACCCTTTGTTATATTAACGGCACGGTAAAAATTATCCTGACCCATACCAAAGGTCACGACATTTGCATCTATTCCCTCCGATGCCTTTCTTACAAGTTCATCATCGCCGTTTATAAACGCCGTTTTCGACATTGATATAAACTTTCTGAAAGAAGCACAAAGATTTTCCATAGTTTTGAAGTAATCAAGATGATCGTTATCAATATTAAGAAGCACCGAAACATCAGGACTCATCTGCAAAAAGGTATCCACGAATTCGCAGGATTCACAAACCAGTGTTTCGGAATTGCCTACAACACCGTTTGAATTTATAAGCGGAAGTTTTCCGCCGATAACTGCATTAGGTTCTCTGTTGCTCAAAATCAGAATTTGTGTTATCATAGAGGTAACGGTAGTTTTGCCGTGGGTACCGCATACACCGATAACATTATCATAACGGCGTGTAAGCGCACCCAACAGTTGTGAACGCTCCATCGTGGGAATACCCTGCTGTCTGGCAGCGACCAGTTCGGGATTGTCCTGAGATATAGCCGCAGAATATACCACCAATTGCGTACCCGATATATTTTCTGCATTATGGCCCATAAAGACCTTTATGCCCAACGCCTTAACACGTTTTAGAGGATCGCTTTCGTTATTATCTGAACCGGTAAGTTCATATCCTTTTGCATACATTATCTCTGCCAAAGGACACATACCGCTGCCACCGATGCCTATCATATGAACACGCTTTACACCTTCTAAAACCAAATCCTCTTTGCGCAGTTCCTTCATTAGGCGCACACTCCGTTTCAAAAAATCTATACTTTATCATTATACATCTTTTTTAAAGAAAAATAAACCCCTTTTATAAAATAAAAAGGATTGAATTTGTATGAATATTAAAATACCCGAAAAAATAAATACGGTGTTGCAAATTCTTGAGGATGCCGGATTTGATGCATTCATTGTAGGTGGCTGTGTGCGGGATATGATTCTGGGAAAAATCCCTGATGATTTTGATGTTACGACCAATGCCCTGCCCGACACAGTGGTATCGCTTTTCAAGCATACCGTATGCACGGGAATCAGACACGGAACCGTTACTGTGATAATAGACGGGTGCCCCATCGAAGTTACAACATACCGCACAGAATACGGATACTCTGATTCGCGCCACCCCGACGGTGTACAGTTTGTAAGCAATATAAATGATGATCTGGCACGGCGTGATTTTACGGTGAACGCCGTATGCTATAATCCGAATGTAGGTATAGTAGATCCGTTTGGCGGTATTGCTGATATAGAAAGCAGAATACTTCGAGCGGTGGGTGACCCCGAAACAAGATTTAGGGAGGATGCGCTCAGGATTATGCGACTTTTCAGATTCAGCGCATCGCTTGATTTTGAAATAGAAAAAAACACTTTTGAAAACGCACTGCGGTTTGCCGCAACGCTTGAAGCAGTAAGCAGAGAAAGAATTTCTACAGAACTTCGGAAAACGGTATGTGCTGAAAATGCACAGGCGATATACCCACTTATAAAAAGCGGTAATCTTAGCTTTTTAGGAATTGCAGACTGCCGTTCTCTCGACCGACTGGGTATGCTTGATCCAAATGAATATCTGCGATTTTTTGCATTTTTATCGCTGTGCAAATGTGATATGAAACAGGTATTAAATGAACTGAAGTGCAGTAATGCTATGAAAGAATACTGTGCAACCGCCGCACGGCTTTGTACAATGCCGCTTGAAAGCAAAGTGGATATTAAATATGCACTTAACCGTTCATCGCAAGAAGCGGTAGACAATATTTTGCAGTTTAAGCGAATCGTCTTGAAGGAGGATACACACCGACAGGAAAAAATTCTGAACGAAATTATAAAAAATGGTGAGCCATATAAAATAAGCCATCTTGATATCAAAGGCGAAGATCTTATGAATATGGGAATCAGCGGCAGCAACATTGGAATCACGCTTGAAAGACTGCTTGATTTTGTTATACAAAGTCCCGAAGAAAACAGATGTGATATACTTATGAAAAAAATCAAATAATACCGAACACAAAAAGCAAAAGCGCCATACAATGTAGTGGAACTACATTACGGCGCTTTATTTTTTGCACGGTGGGGATAAAATGAAAAAAATTGTTTTGGTTGGCGGCGACAAGCGAATGTTAACGGTAAAAAGACAACTGTTACTCGCGGGTTACGAGGTTTCTACACTGGGGCTTACAGATGGCGATGACGGTGATATATCAGTAGCAGATGTTACGGTGTTACCCGTGCCGTCCAGCCGTGACGGAAGAACGGTAAACTGTGCCCTTACCGGCAGAATAATCACCCTTGACGAAGTAAAACACAAATCGAATGGGCATCCGATATTGTGTGGCGGAACGGCTATAGAGGGTGATAATGTAATCAATTATATTTCGCTTGACAGTTATTGTCTGCTTAATGCCGTACCTACGGCAGAGGGGGCAATAGCGTGTGCAATAAACAGCACGACGCACACGCTGTGGAACAGCCGTATTCTGGTTGTAGGTTACGGAAGGGTTGCAAAAATACTGTGCAACCGCCTTATCGGACTTGGATGCAAACTATGTGTTTCTGCCAGAAAACCTGCCGACTTTGCAACACTTGATACACTGGGGATAAAGCACATACACACCCATAATGCCGAAAGCGTTGCTGAAAATTTTGATATTATCTTTAACACAATAGATGTTACGGTGTTTGATCATCTTAATAAATTTTCGGGAATACTAATAGACCTTTCAAGCAAAGGTTGCGTAAGCCATACGGCGGCAGAAAACCTTGCAAACAGATATATGCTTCTTCCCTCACTTCCTGCAAAATGTGCGCCCGAAACTGCGGGTGAAATCTTAGCGCAAACCGTAATTGAACAAATTTCACACGATGAATAAGCCAAAGGGAGAAAGACTATGGAGAATATAACAGTCGGCTATGCCTTTTGCGGCTCGTTCTGTACTATATCGCAGTCGGTAAAGGCATTAAAAGAACTTGCAAAATCAAATATAAAAATCAAACCGATAATGTCGGAAATAGTTTATAAAACCGATACAAGATTCGGAAAAGCGGCAGATCTTATAGAAACGGTTGAAGAAGTTTGCGGTGAAAAGATAATACACGATATCCCCGCCGCAGAACCGATAGGACCCAAAAATCTGCTTGATATAATTATTGTTGCACCATGTACCGGAAACACAATGGCAAAAATTGCTCTGGGTATCACCGATACACCCGTAACCATGGCAGTAAAGGCGCACCTGCGTAATAATAAACCGGTGGTTTTGGGTATTGCAACAAATGACGCTCTGGGTGCATCGGCAAAAAATCTGGGGTTACTTCATAATATGCAAAACATATACTTTGTACCCTACGGACAGGATGATGCCGAAGGAAAGAATAACTCGCTGGTATGTAATTTTTCACTTATTCCCGAAACACTTGAAGCAGCACTTAAAGGGAAACAGATACAACCGGTTGTATTTTAGAACCTCATAAATAACAGGAATAAATTCACTAAACAAAAACGAGTGTACCGAACGGTACACTCGTTTTACGGTATTTATGCGAACGGATCCTCGGGTTCCTCATACTCAACGTCCTCATCGCCATCGATGAAGTCGTCCCACCACCAAGATTTCTGAGTGATAATATCATTAGTAAGGAAAGCGATTTTTTCAAGAATCGGTTCTTCAAAAGGTCTCTTTTTCACTTTTTATCACTCCTTTATTTCAGTATGGAAGCGTATTTGGTATCGAGGTCAAGTGTCTTCTTGAT
>JAZOBW010000068.1:0-3802 GCA_045596185.1 Acutalibacteraceae bacterium
CAGGAATTTATGATAGCACCCGTGGGATGTGAGAATTTCGATGAAATGCTGAGAATGTGCAGTGAAATATACCATAGCCTGGGTGAAATACTGAAATCAAAAGGTCTGCTTTCCGGAGTGGGGGACGAGGGCGGTTTTGCACCGGATCTTAATTCTGATGAGGAAGCGATAGAACTGATTTTGCAGGCGGTTGAAGCGGCAGGATATAAAAACGGTGAGGTGGAAATAGCGCTGGATGCCGCATCGAGCGAATGGTACAGCGACAGAATATATCGTCTGCCTAAAAGGGGTACGGTATTAACTTCCGAACAACTTATTGCTCATTATTGCGAACTGGTTGAAAAATATCCTATATTTTCAATCGAGGACGGTCTTTCCGAAGAAGATTGGGATGGTTGGAAATCTCTCACCGAAAGGTTGGGCTCGAGGATACAACTTGTGGGTGATGATCTTTTTGTAACCAATGTTTCAAGATTGTGTACCGGTATTGAAAAAAAGGCGGGTAATGCCATATTGGTAAAGCCTAATCAAATCGGAACACTTACCGAAACACTGGATGTAGTAAGACTTGCAAAAGAAAATGGATATGCCACCGTGATTTCACACCGTTCGGGCGAAACGGAGGATACAACCATAGCCGATATATCGGTAGCGCTGAATGCCGGTCAGATAAAAACAGGCGCCCCTTGCCGAAGTGACCGTGTTTCCAAATATAACCGATTGCTTATGATAGAAAAGGAAATTAAAACTTTGTAAATTAAATATATCGTTTTATTAACGGGACTTTTTGCAATGCTCGGCAAAGTCCCGTTTTGTTGCGAAAAGCCGTGTCGAATATAGGGAAAGTGGGTAAATAAATGTAAAATTTATTGACAAATTGTAGAGCGTATGATACCATATTCGTTAATAATATTGTTGAATGTAAAGATGCCCAAAACGGCATTTATATGCGCTTTGGCGTCGTGCGTCGTTGATTGAACGGAAGGTCGGGATCAAATGAAGGCACTTGAAGAAAGAATATTGAACGAGGGTACTGTTCTTGAAGGTGGTATTCTTAAGGTGGGAACATTTCTCAATCAACAACTTGATGTTGATTTTCTTATGGAAATGGGCAGGGAAGTGCAGCGCATCTATGAAGGTTCCGGCGTCACCAAGATACTTACCATAGAAGCCTCGGGTATTGCGATAGCGGTTGCCGTTGGCGCAGTTATGCATCTTCCGGTGGTTTTTGCCAAGAAGGGTCGTTCGGGAAACGTGTCTGAAGATGTTTACAGCACCGTAATTCATTCCTACACCCATAATAAAGATTATAATGTTATTGTTGCTAAAGAGTATTTGAATGCTGATGATCGTATCCTTATTATTGATGATTTTCTTGCCAACGGAAAAGCGCTTGAAGGCCTTATAGATATAATTTCTCAGGCGGGGGCCACGCTAGTCGGCACCACGTGCGCCATTGAAAAAGGATTTCAGGGCGGCGGTGACAGAATCCGTAAAAATGGTGTTCGCGTTGAATCACTTGCTATTGTAGACGATATGTCTGAAGGCGTTGTAAAGTTCCGTGAAATTTAGTGATACATATATCATAAATCAAAAGCCGATAGGTTCTAAACCTATCGGCTTTTGATTTATTTTATGAACTGATAACTGTCATATAACGAGAAATTCGGATTGTAGTAAGGGTCGCCTTGCGATATAACCTTTTGCCATTTGTGAAGGAATAGGCGTTTTTCAGTATCGAAGGTCTGCTCATCGGTATTCTGATGTTTGCCCGATATTTCATAGTGATAGAGTTCGCAGAAGGGATTAAAAACATTGAGCATACCGTGTTCAAGGAGTCTTAAACAGATATCTACATCGTTAAAGGTTACGGAAAGTTCCTCATCGAAACCGCCAATTTTATTGAATTTTTCCCTGCTTATCATCATACAGGTCGATGTTACTGCACTGACATTCTGCGCATAGAACAAACGACCCATATAACCGAGATCGTTTCGGTCGCGACCGCTGTGACTGTAACCGGCTATACCGTCGTCTCCCATACCCAGAATTATTCCTGCGTGCTGGATAGTATTGTTGGCAAGATATATTTTTGCACCTACTGCACCAACATCTTTTCTTTGCGAGTACATTACCAGTTCATCTATCCAGTCGGGATTTATGATCTTGGTATCACTTTCAAGGAAAAGCAGGTGTTCGCCATCGGAATGGGCGGCGGCATAATTGCAGATGGCAGAATGGTTGTATTTTTTGTCATAGGGAATGACCTTAATGTTGTCGTTGGTAATTTCTTTGTAGTAATTGAGTGTATTTTCGTCGTCGCTGTTCAGATCCATAATAACTATCTCGTAGTTGGGATATGTGGTTTTTTCTATTATAGATTCTACACAGCACTTCAGTTCTTTGAAACCGTTTTTGTTAGGAATAATTATCGAAACTTTAGGTGAACCTGTTATCTCGTATTTGATTTTATAGATAGTAGGGAAGGCAGGGGAACTGCTTACACTGTTTTTCAGGCCCTTTGATTCAAGAAAATCGTGTACAGCGTTTTGTCCTGCTTTGATGGCATAGGTTTTAGAATTGATATCCATCGCCACAGAATTCTTGTGGGAACGCCAGAAATAGAGTATTTTCGGAATGCGGACTACCTTGTTTGCTGCATCGGTGAGTCTTAAAATTATATCGTGGTCCTGACTGCCGTCGTATTCGTGGCGGAACATACCTACCTTGTCGATAAGGCTTTTCTTAAAGACGGAAAAATGGCAGATAAAGTTGTTTGCGATCAGGTTGTCAAATGAATATACGGGTTTGTGGTGACGGGAGGCAATGTCCGTAAGGTCATCGCCTATAAAGGTTGTTTCATCAGTGAAAACATATTCGGCACCTTGTTCGCAGATTACCGTCATACATTCAAAAAGGGCAGAGGGATGAAGAATATCATCGTGGTCAAAAAGTGCAATAAAATCGCCGGTAGACATTTTTATACATTCGTTTGTGTTTTCCGAAATACCCTTGTTTTCTTTAAGCTTTTTATATTTAATTCGTTTATCGTTCTCTGCCAGTTCAAGACAGGTGGTTTCAACATATAAATGCTCATCGTCGCTACCGTCTGCAAGACACAGTTCCCAGTTTTGATAGGTCTGTTTTTGCACCGATTCAATCATATCTATAAGATATTTTTTCGGCGTGTTGTAAAGTGGTACCAAAACGCTGAATTTGATGTTTTCGGTGAAGATGTATTTTGTTTGAAAAGTGCGTTCTTCCGGTGTTATTGTGAAAAGTTTTCTTATTTCTTTTTTGGGTATTGGCTTGAAATTATTATATTTTTTCCAACCTGCCTTGAATCCATGACGAAGGCAACATTTTATTCCTATCAGAACAGCGATCAAATGTTTGTTTTTTTCAAGAAGGAATTTAATTTTTTTAAGGAAAGATTTCATTTTATTCGCTTCCTTTGCTTTGAAAACGGTTTATATTATATAGGTGAAGTATATCATAATATTTTTTTTAAGTCAACACCGGTGCGAGGCATCTACTCATATATAAAAGGAAAAATTATCGTTAAAATAAAAAAATTGTTAATATTTTATCGATTTTGTTGTTTACACGGCGGAAAAAAGGTGCTATAATGTATCCGTATGGGAATGTCTTGTGACAATTCTCTCACATCATTTTATTATAGGAGGAATTTTCAATGGCCAGAAAATTCAAGACAATGGACGGTAACAACGCCGCTGCTCACGTTTCATATGCGTTTACCGAAGTAGCTGGTATCTATCCGATTACCCCGTCCAGCCCTATG
>JAZOBW010000069.1:0-2344 GCA_045596185.1 Acutalibacteraceae bacterium
TTTTCTGCGAGAGCGCGAGAAAACGCCTGACCGAGTGAAATACCAATATCCTCTACTGTATGGTGATAATCAACATAAGTGTCACCGTTGCAGGAAACATCGATATCAAAACGGCCGTGACGGGCAAAAAGAGTGAGCATATGGTCAAGAAAACCGCAACCGGTATTTATATTGCTGTCTCCCTTGCCGTCCAGATTAAGGTTAAGAAGAATATCGGTTTCGGCGGTTTTGCGCTCTATTCTGGCAGTTCTCATAATATTTCCTCCAATACTTCTTTAAGTTTTTCAATGAATATATCCATCTGTTCATCGCTTCCTACCGTTATGCGATTATAACTGCAAAGCCTGTCCGCAGAAAAATGACGAATCAGAACGCCCTTTTCCTTCAGTCGCAGATATATTTGTTCGCCGTCGGCTTTAGGATGACGGGCAAAGATAAAGTTTGCCGCAGAATCGGTCATAACAAATCCCATTTTTTTAAGTCTGTCTGCAGTCTTTTCTCTGACCCGTATTATTTCACGGCAGTTATCGCGCGTGTAGTTTTCATCGGTAATCGAACCCAGTCCTGCCGCCATTGTCATACGGTTTACATTATAGGGATTTGTGGAATATTTGATGGTGTTAAGATCGGCAATCAGAGCCTTGCAACCTATACCGAAACCAAGTCTTCCGCCTGCAAGTGAACGAGATTTTGAAAAGGTCTGCGTAACAAGCAGATTATCGTATTTGTGAATAAGCGGAACGGCACTTTCGGCGCCGAAATCAACATATGCTTCGTCTATAACCACAACATTGTCGGGATTTGATTTTACGATTCGTTCGATATCCTGCACCGACAGCGCTATGCCTGTGGGTGCATTGGGGTTTGCAAGAAATACAGTTTTGTTTACCGCAATATAATCCTCGATACATATCGAAAAGTCGTCTTTTAGCGGTATTGCGGTGTAATCGACACCGTTTATATCGCAAAATACCGAATAGAAACCGTATGTGATATCGGGGAAAACGGCCGGATGTGTATCGTCGCAAAATGCCATAAATGCAAAATTCAGTATTTCATCTGAACCGTTGGTAAATAGAATCTCATCGGTGCCTACTCCAAAATGCTCTGCCGCTTTTTCCACCAGATCTCTACATTCGGGATCGCTGTAAAGTTGCAGATCGTCTGCCGCAAGACGGGCAAACGCCACGGCATTAGGGGAGGGAGCAAAGGGTGATTCATTAGTATTTAATTTTATATACTTTGTATCTTTAGGCTGTTCCCCAGGTGTGTAGGGTACTAAGCGGTTGTATTTTTCGCTGAAAAACCGACTCACTTATTCTCGTCCTCCGTGCGTATAACAGCACTCTTTGCGTGGGCGGTAAGACCTTCCTTTTGAGCAAAGAATGCCACATCCTTTGCAACACGGCTCAGTGCGTTTTTTGTGTAGTAGGTATACTGTGTCTTTTTGACAAAATCATCTACCGAGAGCGGACTCGAAAATTTTGCAGTGCCGCTTGTGGGCAGGGTGTGGTTCGGTCCGGCATAGTAGTCGCCCAACGCTTCGGGACAGTTTCTTCCCATAAATACAGAACCTGCGTGGCGTATGCTGTCAAGATAGTCGAAGGGATTATCAACACACAGTTCCAGATGTTCGGGCGCAATATCATTTGCAATTTCGATTGCCTGCTCAATGCTGTCGGCAATTATTATCTTACCGTTATTATCAATTGATTCACGGGCAATCTCACTTCTGAGAAGTTGCGGTATCTGCACTTCAAGTTCCTGCTGAACTGCAAGGGCAAGACCTTCGCTGTCGCATACCAACACGGCACTTGCCATTTTGTCGTGTTCTGCCTGTGAAAGGAGATCAGCGGCGGCATAACGCGGATTGGTATTTGCATCGGCAACAATAAGAATTTCGCTGGGTCCTGCTATCATATCAATGGAAACTTGACCGAACACCTGCTTTTTTGCTTCTGCAACGAAGGCGTTTCCGGGGCCCACTATCTTATCTACCTTGGGTATACTTTCGGTTCCGTAGGCCAAAGCGGCAATAGCCTGTGCACCGCCCACCTTGAATATCTTATCAATACCTGCTATACTTGCTGCCGCAAGGATAACGGGGTTTACCCTGCCGTCTGCCATAGGCGGTGTTACCATAACCACCTCTTTGCAACCAGCAATTTTTGCTGGTATAGAATCCATCAGAACGGTAGAGGGATAGGCTGCTGTACCGCCGGGAACATAGAGCCCTGCTTTATCTACAGGGGTTATCTTCTGTCCCATTACGATCCCGTCTTCACCTTTTATCTCAAATCCCTGGCGGATCTGCATCTCGTGGTAAGCGCGGATATTGGCTACT
>JAZOBW010000070.1:0-1918 GCA_045596185.1 Acutalibacteraceae bacterium
TTGCGAAGCGTATCACGGTTGACGGTGATGCAGTAGGCGAACCCAAAAATGTTATCGTTCCGATAGGAACTTCGGTAAAGGATGTTCTTGAATTTGTGGGCGGTATTTCGGAATCTGCCGATAAGATAATTATGGGCGGCCCGATGATGGGCAACTCCATTCCGGACGATGAGGCGGTTGTTGACAAGCGCACAAACGCACTGCTGGTGATGCTCCCACAGCCGCCGGTAAACACCACACCATGTATCAGATGCGGCCGATGCGTTGCCGCTTGTCCTATGAACCTGTATCCGGCATCGGTTGAAACCGCAGTGAACAGGGGACTTACCGATAAATACAAAGCGCTTAATGTTGATTACTGTATGGAATGTGGCAGTTGCTCATACGCCTGTCCTGCAAAGCGTCCGCTTACGCAGGCGATGAGGGTTGCAAAATCAGAGTTAAGGAGGCAGAAAAAATGAGCAAATTACTAACAGTATCCTCCTCGCCGCATATCCGTCACGAGGATACTACCCGTTCTATTATGGGCGATGTTATCGTGGCGCTGCTTCCTGCGGCAATATATGGTTGTTTTCTGTTCAAACTAAAGGCGGTATTCCTTCTGTTGGCAACCGTTGCTGCAGCGGTACTTGCTGAATTTTTATGGAATATAATTCTTCGCAAACCGCAGTCCATAGGCGACCTTTCGGCCGTTGTTACGGGGCTTTTGCTTGGTATGAATCTTAGTCCTTCGGTGCCGATCTGGGTGGCGGTTATAGGCAGTGTTGTTGCGATAATCGTTATAAAGCAGATGTTCGGCGGATTGGGACATAATTTTGTCAATCCTGCCATCGGGGCAAGAATTGTATTGCTTGTATCCTTCCCTGCGGCTATGTCAAACTTTGTTACCCCCATTGATAATATACCCGTTGATACCATTTCCTCGGCGACTCCGCTTGTAGACAGCGCAAATCTTACTACACTTGACCTTTTTCTGGGAAGACATGGCGGATGCATAGGCGAGACTTCGTCATTTTTGCTTCTTATCGGCGGACTATATCTTCTCCTGCGCCGTGTTATCAGCCCAATAATTCCCGTTTGCTTTATCGGCACCGTGGCACTGCTCAGTCTTGTGTCGGGGGGCGGCGACCTTTCGGTTCAGGTGTTTGGCGGCGGCCTTATGCTGGGCGCTATATTTATGGCGACAGATTATACAACCAGTCCCACAATGCCGCTGGGCAAGGTGATTTTTGGTATCGGTTGCGGCGTTATTACATTTGTTATCCGTAAATTTGCCGCTCTGCCTGAAGGCGTTTCTTATTCGATAATCCTTATGAATATTCTGGTGCCCCATATCAACAAGTTAACCCTTGTTAAACCTTTTGGTGCAAAGGAGGCTGCCGATAATGAATAACATCGTTAAGGATATTATAAAGCCCACCGTTGTTATGGTGGCTATATGCCTTATTATTACACTTGCACTCAGCGGTACCGATATGCTTACCGAAAAAAGGATAGCGGACCTTGCAAAAAAACGGCAGAATATAGAAATGTCCAAACTGCTTTCCGCTGATGAATATTCATCGCAAAAGATGAACTATAACGACGAAAAAACGGAGTATTTCGTTGCAAAGACCGGCGATAAGATACTAGGTTATATATTTATCACAAGCGAAAAGGGATACGGCGGCGATGTTTCGGTTATGACCGCTGTTAAACCGGACGGCAAGATAAAGGCTGTAAGCATTCTTGATGTTTCAAACGAAACACCGGGACTTGGTCAGAACACCAAAAGGGAAGATTTTTATTCCCAGTATTCGGGTCTTTCAAACAGCATTTCGGTGGTTAAAAACGGCGCCGATTCTGCTTCGGGTGAGATAAATGCTACAACCGGTGCTACCATCAGTTCAAAGGCTGTCACAGGTGCTGTGAATAAAGC
>JAZOBW010000071.1:0-33786 GCA_045596185.1 Acutalibacteraceae bacterium
GCCGGATTTGATGCAAAGGAAAATTCACGCAGTAAAAACATAACAGATGCTACAATTGGCGGCATTCCCATCGTCGGCGCTTGCATCGGTGTGGCAATAATGGCCCTTACAGCACTTATAACGTTGGGCGGTCTTAAAAGAATTGCCAATGTTGCAGAAAAGGTTGTTCCCTTTATGGTAATCCTCTTTGTTCTGGGAAGCCTTATTATCATCGGCATTAACTACGATTCCATTATTCCTGCATTCAGGGCTATATTCGCAAATGCATTCCGTCCTGAAGCATTTGTCGGCGGTGGAACGGGTAGCATTATCATTGCAATAACACAGGGCTTTAAGCGTGGCGTTTTCTCAAATGAAGCAGGTCTTGGCTCTTCAGTTATGGTACACTCCAACTCTTCAATAAGAGAGCCTGTAAAGCAGGGTATGTGGGGTATTTTTGAGGTATTTGCAGATACAATTGTTGTTTGTACAATGACCGCTCTCGTTGTACTTACCTCTGGTGTTCACGATTATACAAAGGCTGCCCCCGAAGGTGTTGATGCAACACTTGTAGGTGATGCATTCAACAGTGTTTTCCCCTGGGGCAATATCGGTAGCAAGTTTATTGCAATTGCAATGTTCCTCTTTGCATTTACAACCGTTCTCGGTTGGTCGCACTACGGCACAAAGGCTTGGGAATATCTTTTCGGTACAAAGAGCACCTTCATTTTCAAGATTATACACATAATCACCATCATCTTCGGTGCTGTTATGACCTCTACCCTTGCATGGGATATTTCCGATACATTCAACGGATTTATGATGATCCCCAACCTTATCGGTGTTCTGGCGCTTTGCCCGCTGATAATCAAAATAACCAATAACTATGTACGCCGCAAGATAAAAGGCGAAAACATCAAACCAATGCTTTCGGCAGTTAATGAAGCACAACAGGAAGCAGAAGAAGCGCTCCTTACAAATCCCGATCTGTAAATTAACAATATAATACAAAAAAACACCAAAATATTTCTTTACACAAAAAAGGATTTCTGCTATACTAACAGCAGAAATCCTTTTTATTTTGGAGGTTTTTTAATTATGGAAAAAAATATGCTTGGCGTTATGCTTGATTGTTCAAGAAATGCAATCTACAAGGTTGAAACGGTTAAAAAATTCATTGATGATTTAAGTGCTATGGGCTATAACACCCTTATGCTTTACACCGAAGATACCTACGAAATTCCCGAACAACCAAGATTTGGATATCTGCGAGGCAGATATTCGCTTGATGAATTGAGAGAAATCGTAAACTACGGTGAAGAAAAGGGTATTGAGCTTATTCCCTGCATTCAGACCCTTGCGCATCTAAACCAGCTTTTCCGTTGGGGTGAATATTGCGCATATCGTGATATTGACGATATTCTTCTTATTGACGACGACAGAACATACCGTCTTATTGATAATATGTTTAGTGCTATCCGCTCGGTTTTTAAGACCAACCGTGTACATATCGGTATGGACGAAGCACACAACGTTGGCAGAGGCAGATATTTTGATATCCACGGTATGGAAAACCGTTTTGAGCTTATTAGCCGTCACCTTAAAAAGGTGCTTGAAATTGCCGATAAATACGATTTTAAGGCAATGATGTGGAGTGATATGTTCTTCCGCCTTGCAAACAGAGGTAACTATAACGTTTCAAGCCCCGAAATGATAACCGATGAAATTATAGCCACCGTTCCTGAAAATGTTGAGCTTGTTTATTGGGATTATTACAGCGATGATTACAACCACTATACAAAAATGATTAAAGCACACCAGCGTTTTAATAATCCTACTATTTTTGCGGGCGGCGCTTGGAATTGGAGAGGTTTCACACCGCATAACAACTTCACGATAAACAACACCGAAAAGGCAATTAAGGCTTGCAACGATAATGGCGTTGATGAAATTCTGATAACTGTCTGGGGCGATAACGGCAACGAATCCCCCCTATACTCTGTTTTGCCTTCGCTGTTTTATTCTGCACAGGCTGCACAGGGCAACTTTGATATGGATGATATCAAGGCAAAATTCAAAGCTATGTTTGGCATTGGATTTGACGATTTTATGAAAATCGACCTGCCGTCATGCGTATTTGAGAATTCCGAATGCGGGGATGACAACACCGATAAAATAATGCTTTACGTTGACCCCCTGCTTGGAGTTTATGATTCCTTTGCCGATTACCGACCCGATAGCGCCGAGCTTTATACAGATTATGCAAAACAGCTTCGTGAAGTGGATGCAGGTGAGTATAACTATTTGTTTGAAAAATCTGTGGCGCTTTGCGATATGCTAAGTGTAAAGTTCTCGCTTGGCAGCCGTATCAGAAAAGCATATCAAAACGGCGATAAAAATGCTCTTGCCGAGGCGGGCAAGGATTGCCTTGAGGCAGTAAAACTGCTTGATATTTTCCGCGATAAGTTTTACGCCGCTTGGTGCGCCGAAAGAAAGAGCCACGGTTTTGATATTCAGGATATTCGTTTGGGCGGATTGCACCGTAGACTTATTACTGCAAACGAATTAATTAATTCATATCTTAACGGCGATATTAAGGAAATTGAAGAATTAAACGAAACAATTCTTCCCGAAAACCCCAAAAGCCATCTGTGGTGGAGAGAATTACCATCAGTCAATGCTTTTTAAAATAAAAAAATTCCCATCCTTTGAAGCTGTACCGCTCAGGATAGCTTTATTTGCCCGATTTGCTGCACCATAGGCTGCAATTAAGGGTATGGAATGATCTATCCAAATAAGTAAAATTATCCGCTCGAGAAATCGGGCGGATTTTTTATAAAAGAACTTGACAATAAAACAGGTGCAACATTATAATTTACACTATAGAGACAAAGATATTCTTGACGGTTTTTCAAAAATTATATTAGGGGGGTTATTGATGAAAATATCAACAGAAATTGCATCAATAGCAAAAATAGTCGGTATGGAAAAGGCGGTTGAGCTATGTGCAAAAGCAGGTTTTGATGCCTGGGATTTCTCAATGTTTGATATGTGCACAATTGATTGGAAAACAAGGTTGCCTTTGCAAAACGAAAACCCACTTAATGGAATCCATTATCTTGAATTTTCAAGAAAACTCAAAACAATAGGACTTGATAACGGAATCGTATGCAATCAGTCGCATGCGCCCTTTCCTGTTGATGTGCCCGCTGTTCGCTCCTCTTTAAAGCTAGCTATTGAATGTACAGCGGAGGCAGGCGGTGAAATTTGCGTTATTCATCCCGATAACAATAAAACTGCCGAGCAAAATGCCGAAATGTATGCCGAGCTTCTCCCCTTTGCCAAGAGCTGCGGTGTTAAAATCGCAACAGAAAACATGTGGAATTGGGACAATATAAAAAACAAATCTTCTTTTGCCGCTTGTGCAACAGGCGAAGATTTCAAAAAACATATTGACACTATTAATGATGATTTCTTTGTTGGTTGCCTCGATTTAGGTCATGCTGAAATGCGCGGTTCAGGTAACGGAGCTGTTAATATGATAAAAACATTAGGACATCGCCTTCAAGCCCTGCATATTCACGATAATGACCGTTGGCATGATAATCATCAAATTCCATTCTCAATGAATATTGATTTCGAAGAGATTATTAAAGCACTCAAAGAAATTGGTTACGATGGTTATTTCACTTTAGAGGCAGATGCCTTCCTGAATGATTATAACAGGGATAACGTCTTGAACGGTGTGGTGAAGCTCAAAGAAAGCGCAAGAAAACTTGCCGATAAGTTCGAACAACTATAAAACAATTTATTATCCTCCCCTTTTGCTGATTATGCCACAGGCAGAAATCAAATAGTTTTAGTTTTTCCTAACAGTGACATTTGGGCGCCGAAACGTTCTGATTGTTACGGTATAAGACAAAATGAAAAGAAGCACGAAATTTTCGTGCTTCTTTTTTTACCGTCCTTTAGAGTACAATCCCTTAGATGGAATTTTTTGTTTAGAACAATGATATCTGATTTGTTTCGGGCAGGTCGTCCATAGCGCCTAAATCTGCAAGGTTCTGGATTATTGTTTTGGAAACACCTGCTTCTATTGCAAAGTCTTCGCGAGAAACAAAGTTACCCTCCTGTGCGGCTTTATAAATAGAATATGCCGCCTTTTCTCCAACGCCTGAAAGCGCACCGAACGGCAGACGCATCTTGCCGTTTTCGGGAACAAACTTCATAGCGTGGGAGTGATTTATGTCTATAGGCAGAACCTCGATACCGCGCGCCATCATCTCGTTAAATATAAGAAGCGTGTTGTATGTATCGAGTTCCTTTTTACTTGCTTCCTTGCCCTTTGACTTGATTGCCGTCATCATACGGCGTACCGCCTGTCTACCCTGAATTATGGTGGGAACATCAACATCTTCGGGACGGGCGGTAAAGTATGCACAGTAAAATTCCAACGGACGGTATACCTTATACCAAGCAACACGAAGCGCCGAAATAACATATGCTGCCGCGTGGGCCTTGGGAAACATATACTTTATCTTATAGCAGGATTCAATATACCATTCAGGAACACCTACTTTTCGCATACTTTCTTCCATAGATGCCCATTCTTCTTTAGAAACCTTGCCTTTAGCGACAAGTCCTTTACGAACAGTCTCGGTTATCTTGAAGGCAAGGCCCTCCTCCATACCCTGATGTATAAGGTAAACCATTATATTATCACGGGTACCTATAACCTCTGAAATAGTGCATATTCCCTTTTCAATAAGATCCTTTGCATTACCGAGGTAAACATCGGTACCGTGCGAAAGACCCGAAATTTGCAGAAGATCGGCAAAATTTTTAGGTTTACAGTCAAGCAACATTCCACGAACAAACTCTGTACCGAACTCAGGCAGACAGAATGTTCCGGTTTTTGATTCGATCTCTTCGGGTTCAACACCTAAAGCCTCGGTAGAAGTGAAAAGGCTGTACACCTTTGGGTCACTCATCGAAACATCGTTTACGGGAATTCCAGAATACTCTTCTAAATACTTATAGGTAGTAGGTACAACATGACCGAGTTCATCGAGTTTGAGAATGGTATCATGGATAGAATGGAAATCAAAATGGGTTGTTATAACATCCGATTCACTGTCATCAGCAGGATGCTGAACGGGACAGAAATCATATATTGTCTTATCTCTGGGCACAACTATCATTCCGGCAGGATGCTGACCAGTGGTCTGCTTTACCTGTGCTTTTTCTACCATCGATGCAAGGCGGTTAAGTTCCGCACCGCTAAGGGTGATACCCATATGTTCAGCATAAGCCTTCGAAAAACCGTAGGCGGTTTTTTCGGCTATGGTGGTTATTGTTCCTGCCTTGAAAACATTCTCGCTACCAAAAAGTGTTTCGGTGTATTTCTGAACGGCAGTCTGTACTTCATCCGAAAAGTTAAGATCGATATCGGGCACCTTGTCTCCCTTAAATCCAAGAAAGGTTTCAAAAGGTATATCGTGGCCGTTGCGATTCATAGGTGTACCGCACTTAGGGCAGTTCTTTTCGGGAAGATCAAATCCCGAACCGACAGAACCATCATTAAAAAACTCGCTTTCACAGCAGTTCGGACATACATAGTGCGGTGGCAGGGGGTTAACTTCGGAAATACCTGCCATTGTAGCAACAAATGAAGAACCTACCGAACCACGGGAACCGACAAGATAACCCTGTTCTTCACTGTAGGCAACAAGTTTCTGTGCCGAAATATACATTATCGAAAATCCGTTATTGATAATAGCGGTAAGTTCCTTATTAAGACGCTTTTCAACGATTTCGGGCAAAACTTCGCCGTATATCTTGTGGGCGTTTTCCCAACAAATGTCGCGAAGCAGATCGTCCGAGCCTTCAATAACCGGAGGATAGTTACCCTCCGGAACTGGGACAACATCGCCGCTTACCATTTCGGCTATTTTATTGGGGTTATCAATAACAAATTCTTTAGCGCGTTCACCGAAATAATCAAAATCATCAAGCATTTCCTGCGTGGATTTAAGATAAAGCGGCGCCTGATTTTCAATATCGGAAAATCCCTGTCCTGCCATTACTATCTGGCGGATAATGCCGTCGCTCTTCTTCAGGAAATGAACATCTCCTGTAGCGACAACCATTTTACCCAGTTTGTCGGCAAGTTCTACTATCTTGCGGTTAAAATTCTTTATAACATCAATCGTTTTAACATGGGCAAATCGGTTTTTAGTAACCTGACCGGATTTGGCATCAACCTTATCGGGGTTCATCGATTCCCTGACCATAAATTCATTATTTCCTATCGGCTGAATTTCAAGGTAATCATAATAATCGGCTATTTTAAGTAATTCTTCATCACTCTTGCCGTCCACCACAGCCTTATAAAGTTCGCCCTGCTCACAAGCCGAACCGATTATAAGGCCTTCACGCAGAGCATCAAGTTTGCTTCGGTATGTAATGGGTCTGCCCTTAAAATCATGAACATGAGCCTCGGATACCAGTTTGTAAAGATTTTTAAGTCCCACGGAATTCTTTACAAGAATTATCTGGTGGTGGCGATATTTTGCAAGTTGCTTTGCATTAAGACCCGAAACATCGTTGTTTATATCATCAACAAAATAAGCCTCCACGCCGTAGATGACCTTGAAATCGCCTCCTGCCTTTCTGATACCCTTTACAGCAGCGGCAGCAGCAGGATACGCCTGAACAACACCGTGGTCGGTAATGGCAACCGCCTTGTGGCCCCATTTATAGGCATGATTGATAATGTCCCCTGCACTTGACACCGCATCTTTTGAAGACATATTAGTATGGCAGTGTAATTCCACTCTTTTTTCGCCATCATAAGAATCGGTCTCCTTGTATGGTTGCAAAAGGGCTATCGATTTTGGATTTACTATATACGCCTTTTTATAATCATCAAATTCATAAACACCGTTAACAAGAATAAATGCACCGTTCTTTATGGGCGAAATTGTCTCCATCTTTTCGGGGGCAACAAACATACTTACATCAAGTGAATTTGTATGGTCGCTGAAACTGAACTTAACTATATTTCGCTCACCGCGGCGTGTATTTATACTACGAACCTCGTAACCGAATACCTCACCCCAACAAACGATGTCGCGGTCATCCTCGGTTATATTTATCATCGGCTTTGTATTATTGTCTATATTTCTACCATAAAAAAGTCTCGGATCATCAAGATATACAAGTCCGTTTGCAGGACGGTCAGTTCGATTTTCAAAAGTTATGCTCTTTTTCGGCGCACCGCTTTCTCTTTTGGGCGCCGCCGTATACTCCTGCACAGGGGGCGGTGGAAGTTCTATTTCTATATCCTCGGTCTGACCATCAAAACATACCATAAGTTCACGGGAAAATTTATCGAGCGCCTTGGCACAGAACTGACCCTCAAACCCATTTTCGATTATATGGGAAAGTCCTCCGTAACGCAGAGTTATTTTGACAGTATCGTCCTCTATTTCATAACAGGCAGAATTAAAATATCCGTTTAGCGCCACATTGGTGATACGGATCTCGTCTACCATATCGCTACAAGCCTGAACACAAAGTGCATCGGGTGCGAATGTTATATTTATTTCTACCGCGGTCAGCATAAGTGCCGAACGAAGTTGATTTTTGAAATCAAGAACCGTTTTTCTTGAAATATATACGGGTGAATATGTATCTATTTTCAAAGAACGGTCTTCGGAATTCAGTTCACAACCGCTGAACTCAGCGGCAGCAAACGCCTCCTTGACCTTATCATCAACATATTGTGAAAACAATACATCAAAGGAAAACATCATTACAACTCCATTACATTTTTTCTATTTCCTCAGTAAGGCAATCAAGCAGTCTGCTCTCAGGAATGTTATTATACAGTATCTTTCCGTGTTTGAAGATAACGCCGCAACCGTTACCGCCTGCAATTCCTATATCGGCTTCCCGTGCCTCTCCGGGGCCGTTTACAACACAACCCATTATTGCAACGGTTATATTCTTGTCCACATTACAAAGACGCTCCTGTGCGGCATTTGCAAGACCGATAAGGTCGATAGATGTTCTGCCGCAGGTAGGACAGGATACAAATCGGATACCGCCCTTGCGAAGCCCCAGTGCCTTTAGTAGATCCCGTGCAGCGGCGACCTCCTTGACAGGGTCGTCGGTAAGGGATATGCGGATGGTATCGCCAATTCCGCGAAGCAGAAGTCCGCCTATTCCTGCGGCAGATTTTATAATTCCGATACGCTCTGTTCCGGCTTCGGTAACACCCAGATGCAGCGGGTAACGACATTTTTCCGATGCAACTGTATATGCATCATACATACGCTGAGTATCCGAAGATTTCAGCGACAACACTATGTTGTTAAAATCAAATCTTTCAAGCAGTGAAATATGATAAAGTCCGCTCTCTACCATCGCTTCGGGAGTGGGAGAACCATACTTTTCAAGTATATGTTTTTCCAGCGAACCCGAATTTACACCTATTCTTATGGGAATATTCTTTGCATTACAGGCATCAGCAACCGCCTTGACACGAATACTGTCGCCAATATTGCCGGGATTAATACGTATTTTATCCACACCGGCCTCTATACTTTCAATAGCAAGGCGCCAATCAAAATGAATATCAGCAACAAGCGGAATATCGATGGTATTCTTTATGGCATAAACGGTATCAAGAGTCTGCTTATCGGGGACCGATACACGCAATATCTCACAACCTGCATTTTGAAGTGCCACCGCCTGAGCAACATTTCCTGCTATATCATGGGCAGGAACATTGAGCATTGATTGCACCGTAACCGGTGAACCACCGCCGATTGCAGTATTACCTACAGCAACACGGACTGTATCTTTATTTGTGAACATATTTACACCTTCACATTCTAAAATATCAAAGACCATATATCTTTGGCCGTTACCAGTAACATAAATCCTATAAGCAACACAAAACCTACTGCGTGAATAATCGATTCGTACTTCTGGGGTACCTCACGGCGGAATATCATTTCAAAAAGAATAAATATCAAGCGGCCACCATCAAGTGCAGGTATCGGGAAAAGGTTAAACAGACCCAGATTTATCGTTATAAGTGCCATTATTGGCAGCAGTGCTTTCAGATTCTGTTTTGCCACCGAGCCGATAACCGCCGTCATTCCTACGGGACCAGATACGGCACTGATGCCGTATTTACCCGAAATAAGGTCTACCAATGAGCGCCAAATAACCGCGCAATATGATGTGGCTGTTTTGAATGTGTTGCCGATATAGCTTGTAAAGGTCTTTTCCTGACCGTAAACATAAAAATCAACGGTAAGATAACTTATTCCGTCCTGTACATCGCTTTTGAAGGTTACATCGGGAAGTTCTACACGTTTACCGTCACGAATAACGGTAAGATCCACCTTGCCATCGTCGATATTGGTGAATGCGTAACTAAGGTCATAAGTGCTGAAGATTCTTCTGGAATCCACCTCAATTATCTTATCATCGACACGAAGCCCCGTTGTGTCGCTTACCGATTGTTCGTGAAAACCTTCAACGGTGGTGGTTAAAAACCTTTCGGTAGGTGCAAGGATAATAGCAATCAATATAAGACCGAACAACAGATTGAATACCGCACCCATAACAACGATAACAAATCTTTTCCATGCGCTTTTATTACAAAAGGCGCGGATATCACCGCTAGCCTCCTCCTCGCCCTCCATAGCGCAGTATCCGCCCAGAGGAACAAGATTTACGCTGTATACCGTTTCGCCCAAGCGTTTTGAAAAAAGTTTGGGTCCGAAACCCACAGCAAACTCATTAACCCGAACGCCTACCGCCTTTGCGGCGATAAAGTGACCGAATTCGTGGATTATTATAAGAATCAAAAAAACCGCAACGGCCACCAGATACGGCCATACATTGTTCCATACATTCAAAACGGTATCTATCGTAATCACAACCTTTGAAAATTATCTGAACGGTGATAATGCATCAAGCCGTCGCATCTATAACCGTTTGACGGGCAAGTTTATCAGCCTCGAAAATATCATCAAGTGTATAATCTTTCATATCGGGAACCGAAAGCATAGCCTTTTCATTAAGTCGGGCTATATCAAGAAAACCTATCCTGCCCTCAAGGAAAAGCCTTACCGCCTCTTCATTTGCCCCATTAACGGCGGTGGGATAGAGTCCTCCCCTGTTTATAGCCTCTACACAAAGTGGCAGACAGCGGAAGGTGTCGGTATCGGGGCGCTCAAATGTAAGTGTGCCAACCGAGAACAGATCAAGTTTTTCAAAACCTGCCGCACGATAGGGATAGGTCAGTGCATACTGTATCGGCAGATGCATATCGGGGGTGCCTAGTTGTGCAATTACAGCGCCATCGGCAAACTGTACACCCGAATGAACAATACTTTGCCTGTGAACCAGAACCTCTATCTGAGAAGCGGTTACACCAAAAAGGTGAACCGCCTCGATAACCTCAAGACCCTTGTTCATCAGTGTGGCTGAATCAATAGTGATTTTTGCACCCATAGACCAGTTTGGGTGTTTTAATGCCTGAGCAGCAGTAACATTTTCAAGTTCGCTGCGGGTCTTGCCGAAAAACGGACCGCCCGAAGCGGTAAGCAGTATTTTTTCAAGACTGCCTTCAGGTGTACCCTGAAGGGACTGGAAAATAGCCGAATGTTCACTGTCTACCGGAAGAATGGCGACGCCCTTTTCCTTGGCGAGGCGATTGACAATCGTTCCGCCGGTAACCATAGTTTCCTTGTTTGCCAAAGCAATAGTCTTTCCTGAATTTATAGCGGCTATCGTGGGACGCAGACCCGCTATACCTACGATTGCACTGAGCACAGTATCGCCCCTGCCCCGCGCTATTTCACATACGCCTTCAGCACCCGAAAGCACCCTGATATCGGTATCTTTGAGTGCTATTTTAAGTTCCCGTGCCGCTGTTTCATCGTTAAGTGCAACGGCAAGAGGTTTGAATTTTCGTGCCTGTTCTTCCAACAGTTTGGCATTACTACCGGCGGTAAGGGCGGTGACCCTTATGCCCATTTCCTGCGCAACATCTAGCGCCTGTGTACCGATAGAGCCTGTAGATCCTAAAATAATAAGTTCTTTCATTAAATTACCCCAAAAGAAGCATACATATACAACAGCGGTGCTATGAGAAGTATGCTGTCTACCCTGTCAAGCACACCGCCGTGACCAGGAATAAGATTACCGTAATCCTTGATGCCCACCTTACGCTTTATGACCGATGCAAAAAGATCACCCAACATTCCTATCATACAGAAGGGAACGGTAAGCACAAGGGCAAGAAGTAGACGGTCCACCCTTCTAAAGCATAGTGCGAGAATGATGGTTACAATAAAACTAGATATTATTCCGCCGATAGCACCCTCTACAGTTTTCTTTGGGCTGATAGTGGGACAAAGTTTGCGTTTTCCCCAAATGGTACCGACAAAATATGCACCCATATCACATATCGACGAGAAATTGAGAAGCATCAGTAAATAGTATATTCCGCCCTCCATATGGATAATGCTGCCCAGTGAAATAAATGCATAACTTATAAATATAGGCATTGCGGCAAACATCACTATCTGTTCAATGGAAAATTTATCGTGGTAAAATATTATAACAATAACGGCATAGAGGAAATATATCGCCGTGATACTTGCAAGGTTAAGAACGATGTTACTGAATTTAACCGCTCCCGAAATACTTGCATACACAGCAAGTGCAGAGTATATTGCCGCTCCGAAAACGGCAAGTTGGTTGTTTATCTTCGCCGCATTATGAAGAAGTTCATAAATGCCAACTGCGGCAATTATTGATACTGCCAGTGTTATAACCCACGGCAACCACAACAGACCTATTGTTAGTATGGCGGCAATAATCACTGCCATAACAACACCCGATATAATTCGTGTTTTCATAATTCTACTCCTTTATACTCCACCGAAGCGACGGTTGCGACGGCTGAATTCTTCGATTGCACTATCCAAATGTTTAGGTGTAAAATCTGGCCAAAGAACATTGGAAAACCAATACTCTGCATAAGCTGATTGCCATATCAGATAGTTGGAAAGGCGGTATTCACCGCTGGGACGAATAATAAAATCCGGATCGGGCTGTCCTGCCGTGTAAAGACGGTCGCTTACCGTTTGTTCGGTTATATCCTGTTCAGATATTCCCTCCGAAACTATCCTTCTTACGGCGTGAACAATCTCATCCCTTCCGCCGTAGTTAAGCGCGATGTTCAGTTTAAGACCTGTAGCATCTGCACTTTCCCTTTCGGCATCATCGATAAGTTCCTTTATATCATCTGCCAACGGAGCGAGATCGCCGATAAATTTAACACGGATATTTTCATCTTTGAAATTCTTTGCATCACGAAGATAATCGCGAAGAATGTTCATTATGTTATCAACTTCTTCCTTCGGCCGTTTCCAGTTTTCAGTGGAAAAGGCATAAACGGTGAGGTAATGAAGTCCAATTTTATTACAGTAACGTGCTATATCCTTAAAATTTTTGGAACCTGCCGCATGACCTGCCGAACGCGGCAACGAGCGGTTTTTTGCCCATCTGCCGTTTCCGTCCATAATTATAGCAATATGCTCAGGCAAAACGATATCCTGCTTTTTCTTTTTCTTAAAAAAAGCCATATTTTAACACCACCTATAGTTGCAAAAGCCTCCCATTGGGATGGGAGGCCCTTTTTTAATGAAATTAAATTTCCATTATCTCCTTTTCCTTGTCTGCACACATCTGGTCAACCTCTTTGCAGAACTTATCGGTAAGATTCTGGATCTTCTTTTCGCCGTTGGATTCATCGTCCTCGGTTATCTGATTGGACTTTTTAAGACCCTTCAGTTTATCAAGTGCATCACGGCGAAGGTTACGCAGCGATACCTTGGCATCCTCTGCCTTTTTGCGGACATCCTTTACTATTTCCTTACGGCGTTCCTCGGTAAGGGGCGGAAAATTAAGGCGGATAACACGACCGTCATTCTGGGGATTGATTCCTATTTCGGAAGTAAGAATAGCCTTTTCTATTTCCTTGAGCGTGGAAGCATCCCACGGCTGGATAAGCAGGGTTCGTGCCTCCGGAACGGATACCGCCGCCATCTGCTGAACAGGTGTGGGTACGCCGTAATAATCGACCGTAACACGGTCTAAAACCGATACATTTGCACGGCCTGCTCTGACCGCTTTATATTCTCTTTCCAATGCGGAAAGTGATTTTGTCATTCTTTCTTCGGTATTTTTAATAAGTTCTTGCATAATCTTAGCCTCCGTATTGAAATTATTCTACCAATGTTCCGTTATGTTCGCCCATTACCGCACGAACGATATTCTGCGGATCATTGAGATTGAAAACAAGTATCTTGATACCGTTATCCATACATAGTGATGCTGCGGTGCTGTCCATAACATTAAGACGCCTCTGCAGAACCTCGTGATGGGTTAGTCTGTCAAACTTTTTAGCATCGGGATTAAGTTTGGGATCGCTGTCATAAACACCATCCACATTAGTTGCCTTAAAGATAACATCTGCGCATATCTCGGCTGCACGGAGCGCAGCGGCAGTGTCGGTAGAGAAGAAGGGATTGCCTGTTCCGCAACCGAAGATAACTACCCTTCCTTTTTCTAGGTGGCGTATCGCCTTATTTCGGATATACGGCTCTGCAACCTGTCGCATTTCTATAGCAGTCTGCACACGGGCGGTAACACCGAGTTGCTCGAGAGCGTCCGCAAGGGCAAGTGCATTTATTGTGGTTGCAAGCATACCCATATGATCTGCACGGGTACGATCCATTTCACCGCTGGAACGGCCACGCCAGAAATTTCCGCCGCCGACAACGATAGCAATCTGCTCTCCCATATCAACACATTCTTTGATGCAACGGCAGACCTGCGTAACCTTTTCAAAATCAATACCGGTTCCTTTTTCACCGGCCAGGACTTCGCCGCTGAGTTTCAAAAGTACTCTTTTATATGCGGGTTTCATAAACCAACACTTCCTTATATTTTATCAATTATCATTTTACAATATAAGTAGTTCAAAGTCAATTATTTATAATAATAATTTTAATATTATTCAATAATACGGCCCCGTTTTATACTGTCGTTTCCGAAACGGTCTCTTACCGACTGTATCGAGTCCTCTATCTGTTCCTGACGCATATCGTCCCTAGAAGAACCGAAAAGATCCTGCTGAACGGCAGGTTGTGCGGTCAGCCGTATCGCTCGTATTCCTACCGAACGAAGCGGCTGTTCAAACCGATAGTTTTCATCGAATATCTTCATTCCCTTTTTGGCTATCGGTATTGCCGAATTCATCGCTTCGGGTATACTTTTTGAAAACTCTTTTACCTTAAGTGAAATATTACGCGTGTGTATCTGTATTCCCATTGCATAAAGTCCCTTTTTGCGAAGTTGGCGTGATATGTCCTCCGAAAGTTCTAAAAATATCTTCCACACCTCTTCGCGGTCGGTTATATCGTGGTCGGGAGTCACGGAACGACCAACACTTTTCGGTAGGTAATCGTCACTCACGGGTGTTACCGGCGAACAATCAAGTCCCAATGCATAATCCCTTACCATCTGCCCCGATTTTCCCAATAACCGTGTAAGCATATCCGGATTGCACCTTGCCGCGTCGCCAATCGTAAATACGCCTAATTCCTTAAGCCGTTCGGCGGTACTGTTACCGACAAAGAGTAATTTCCTTATAGGATAATCCCATATCTTTTCCCTGAAATCTTCCTTTTTTATCGACATTATGCTGTTATAGCCTGCATTATCGGAGCCGAGTTTTGCAAATATTTTATTAAAACTCACCCCTATGGATACCGTGATACCAAGTTCGGTTTTTATATCGTTTTTTATTCTTTCGGCTATCGTTTCTCCCGAACCGAAAAGAATCGTGCTTCCCGTAACATCAAGCCAACACTCATCAATACCGAAAGGCTCAATAAGGTCGGTGTAGCGCTCATATATCCTGTGCGCCGACTGTGAATATTCAGAATACTTTTTATAATCGGGGGAAAGTGTTACAAGTGCAGGGCATTTGCGCTTTGCCTCCCACACAGCCTCTGCGGTTTTTACACCCATAGACTTTGCTATCTCGTTCTTTGCAAGTACTATTCCGTGGCGATCCTCGGTGCTTCCGCATACCGCAACCGGAAGATCGTACAGCGTAGGGTTCGACAGTAATGAAACCGATGCAAAAAAATTATTAAGATCACAATGCAGTATGATCCTATCCTTCATTACGCCGCCTCCTCTACGAATCGCGTTAAAATAATTATACCACATAATCAATCAGTTTTGAACACAAAATTTCTCCAGTGCCTTTATGTGCAACCTTTCTATCTGTCGTTTGCTGTAGTTGAATTGATAACTTATCTCCTCAAGCGTTCTTCCGCATATATATTTCTGCGAAAGTATCTCGCTTAGAATATCGCCATCGGTGGCGTCGATACAGTCCTCGATAAGATTTCTAAATCTGCGACACTCCCTTATGGACGCACGATATCTGTCTGCCCTTTCAGGACAACGTTTTCGCATCTCCTCAAGTCGCTGTATCTTGGATTGCTGTATCCTATACTGCTTCAAAAAGCGCTTCTTTTCCTCAATCGTCATTCAGTGTCCTCCCTTTCCCGAAATGCTGGGTAATATCCTTGCGACATACTGTCCGTATGTATAGCAGGTCTTGTTGCGGCGATTATAATCTTCGAGTTCCAATGTAATCATATTGATGGGATCAACTGCATTCCTGCGACGCCGCCGCTGCTCATATCGCCAAAGTTTCATTCCCGCATTTCTGCAGGAATCACTGCAAAAATCCCGTCGATCGGTCAGAATGATTCCGCAGTGATGACACCGCCTTATCTTATTTTCCTTTATTTTGCTGCTATTGCAAAAAGGACAGACCGCAACGCCTTCAAAAGGCGGTTCGTCAAAACCGTGTTCCTCAAAAAATAGATCAAATTTTTCAAATTTTCTACCACAGTCCGTACAAATGTACATACAATACACTCCTTTCAAATTTCCTCTTGACAATTACGAAAATTCGGTATATAATGCGAATTGCAAGGAAGATTTTTTCGAGTTCTCGTAATTACGATTACATTATATTACGCTTTTTCGTAAATGTCAAGTGCAATTTTACGAATTCGCGTAAAATTCGAAAGGAAGTATTTTTATGCCGGATATCTACACTAGAATTGAGGAACTTTGCCGAAAGAAAGGAATCAATGTAACCCAACTTTGCACAGCCTGCAATATCCCCCGTGCATCGCTGTCGGATTACAAGACGGGAAGAAAAAAAACACTGTCCGCCGAAGTACTGTCAAAAATAGCAGACTTTTTCGGTGTCAGTGTCGATTTTCTGTACGGAAAGGAACCACGCTTTGCAGATGAACAATCCCTTAAAGTTGCACTTTTCGGTGGTAGTTCCGATGTTACTGATGAAATGTGGGACGAAGTTAAACGTTATGCGCAATATATCAAGGAGAGGAATAATGGAAACCGCTAATCTTTACCGTATTGCCGAAAATAACGGTATAGCCGTAGACCGATTTCCCCTGCCCGAAAACCGCTCATTAGCATTTATGGATGGTGACGCTATGTATGTAGCCATCGATAAAAACATACGCGGTGCAGAAGAACGGGTGTGCCTCGCACACGAGTTAGGCCACTGCCAAACCGCAAGTTTTTACAACATATATTCACCGCTCGATGTACGCCAAAAGCACGAAAGACGTGCCGATAAGTGGGCGATTAAGGCGCTAATCCCGAAATCGGTCTATCGTAATGCTCTTAAACGGGGATACGACAACATCTATTCCCTTGCCGAATTTTTCGGCGTAACAGCCGATTTTATGAAAAAGGCTGTTGAATTTTATAGTAATTCGTAAAATATCTTTTGAAACAAAGGATGTGAATAAAATGCCGCAAGAAAAGGCGCCACGCAACAAAACTATAGATACAACTGTATCTGACGGCAAACACTATCTTGACCGTTGCATAAAAATAGAAACGGTTCAAAACGATCTTGACAAAATTCTCGACAAAACCATTCATGGAAATACATTTGAAGTTTCTTCGCTTTTACCACGTGAAAGCGTTGACTTGATAATCGCAGACCCACCATATAACCTTACAAAAAACTACAATGGAACTTTATTCAAAAAGAAAAATGCCTCCGAATACGAACTATATACAAGAAAATGGATAGAAAGTATATATCCGCTCCTGAAACCCAACGGTTCTATTTATGTTTGTTGTGATTGGGAGACCAGTTTAATAATCGGAAACATTCTTAATGAATATTTTACCGTGCGTAACCGCATAACCTGGCAACGCGAAAAAGGCAGGGGTGCGAAGGATAATTGGAAAAATGGAATGGAGGATATATGGTACGCAACAAAATCAAATACATTCACATTTAATGTAGATCGGGTTAAAATCCGCAAAAAGGTAATTGCCCCATACAAAGTTGATGGTGTGCCAAAAGACTGGGAAGAAACCGATAACGGAAATTTCAGGGATACATACCCTTCAAATTTCTGGGATGATATTACCATTCCCTTCTGGTCAATGCCGGAAAACACTGCGCATCCCACCCAGAAATCAGAAAAATTGTATGCCAAAATCATTCTTGCAAGTTCAAATCCTAATGACATTGTATTTGACCCATTTCTTGGTTCAGGAACAACCAGTGTTGTTGCAAAAAAACTGGGTAGACATTACATTGGAATAGAAATAGAAGACCAATATTGTCTTTGGGCAGAACAGCGGTTGGAAATGGCGGAATCGCAACGCGATATACAAGGATTTACAAATAATGTTTTTTGGGAAAGAAATACATTGAACCAACAGTCTAAACAAAAATAAAAATAAGGATGTGTTATTATGAATCCGATCTTAAGCGACGATACCATAAAAGAAGTAGAAAATAGTATAATAAACCGGCTAAACAAACTTCCAGATTTTCAAAATCCTCGCATCAATAACAGTCCCCGTTCTATTGGAGATACCGTTCAAGATGTGATGGGAGAAATTTTACCATCGTGTTTTCCGGAAAAATTGTTAAAAAATTTCAGCGCTGATTTTGCAAGACGAGCGATGGCAGACCTTGCTTTTTCGGATGTAGATGACAACTACTATATAGTGGATATTAAAACACACAACACATCTACCGATTTCAATATGCCCAATCTAACCTCCGTTGAACGACTGGCGCGATTTTACGAAGATGATAAAAACTATTTTATGGTTTTACTAGTCGAATATTCTGTTGTTAATGGAGTTTTGACATTTAATAATGCCAATTTTGTTCCCATAGAAAATTTGAAATGGGATTGTCTAACTATCGGAGCACTGGGTTGGGGACAGATTCAGATTGCAAATTCAAATATTGTTAATATTGACAGAAGTCTTAACCGAGTCGATTGGATGCTTTCGCTTTGTGACGCACTTGATATTTTCTACCCAAAAGAAATAGAAAAAATAACAGCAAGAATAAATCGATTTTGTTCCGTTCGTAAATTTTGGGAAAATAAAAAGAACAATTTATAAAATAAAATCCTCCACTGTAGTGGAGGATTTTATTTTACTCGTACTTTTCTATAAATGAAAAGTCGATATATCCGTTTTGGGGTTCGATAGAAATGTTTTTCAGGCCTTCATCAAATGCAAAATTTGTACTTTCAAAAGCAAAGGGGGCAAGCGTATTATCCTTAAGCAATTCCTGCTGAACGGTAGCGGGATCGCCGCTATACTGACCGAAATTCTGAAGATATTCCGATACAGATGTACTTTGCGCCTTTACGGGAAACACGGCAAACTGAAGGGTGCGTTCACCGAGTTCCGAGTTTAATGTTTCAAGTGAATCGGAAGGTTTAATATTTACAAACGCACTTACATTCTGCTGCCAATGACCCATAAGTGCCGTTACCGCAGGTTTTATAAATTCATTATCGTAGTAATAAAGGGTTGATGCAGGAAACTTCTTATCCTCAAGCGATGACACCGCACCGGAGAAAACCGATTTTGCCGCAAACGCATCATAAGGCGTTACACCAACGCCGTTTGCTGAACCGTTTATACCAACAATTATATCGGGGTAGAGAGAATCTGCCGCCGTAAAGCCGGCCGGCAATTGTTCGGAATAAATATCCGCAGAACGCAGCATCAAAAGCGACCTGCGTATATCCGCCGTGTATTCACGGCTTAGTGTAAGAACCCAGCAGATATTCTGTATACTTTCAATCTGCATACCGCCCTTACTTGCATCGGATATTTCGTTACTGGGTAAAAAGGCGGCATCTACGCTGTTTTTTTCAAGCAACTGATAGGGCGTTTCCTCTTGATTGCAGGAAAGAAAGACCGCCGCATTTGATGCAACAAAATCGCCGTTATACTCCTCATTTTTATAAAGGCGTATACCGAAATCTTCTTTGTTCCACTTTGTTATTCTATATGAACCGTTAGACAAAATATACTCGCTTTCAAGGCCGTATCTACCGGTAGCATCCTCGAAAAACTCTTCATTACAAGGCATACATATAGAGGTTGTAAGGGTTTCTTTGAAATTATCGTCCTCACGGCAAAGGGTTATTACCAGTGTCTTTTCATCGACCGCTGTTACTCCCAGTTCGGACGGATCCATTGAACTTTCATATATTTCCTTTGCATTTGATATTGCAAAAAGACGGCTTACAAAAGGTGCCTTGGTTTGCGGCGTTACCGCACGTCTTAAGCCGAATACAAAGTCGGCCGCGGTAAGCGGTGTGCCGTCACTCCAGCGGGCATCCTGCCTTATTGTAAATGTATAGGCAAGACCGCTAACCTGCACATCTTCGCAGACACCGTAAACAATTTCACCCGAAGCATCCCTTCGAAAAAGCCCTTCATAAATATTGCGCACAATAAGAAGTTCGGAATCAGTAGACGCCGTTTGTGCATCAAGAACTGCGGGTTTTTCGTTAACTTCAAAATATATATATGCATCCTTGTGATTATCGCCGCATCCCACCGCCGAAGCAGCAAGAAACAAGCACATCACTACTGAAAGCAAACGGTATAAAAACTTCATTTGTACTACTCCCAAAAACTTTATGGATTCATTATAAAACAAACCGTAGTTTATTTCAACAATAAAAAATAAACTGTAAAGAATAAAACTTGACATATAGAATGTATGGTGTTATAATATCGGCTGTAAAGATTTTTCCTTGACAGGAGAACGGATATGGCTAAAGATTGGTATATATCTGCCCTTTTGGATGTTTATGGCGAATTTTTAAGCGAAAAACAGCGCGATCTGGTTGCCCTTTACTACAACGACGACCTTACGCTTAGCGAAATTGCAGAAAACGAAGGCATAACCAGACAGGGTGCTTCCGACCTTATCAGACGCGCCGAACAGCAACTTTTGCGTTTTGAAGAAAAATGCGGTTACTGCAAAAATTTTATGCGGCTTAAACAGATTTGCGAAAATCAGCATCCGGAGGAAAACCTTGACGAAATAATATCTATTATCAACGATTTATAAGGAGTGTGAAATCATGGCTTTTGATGCCCTTTCCGATAAGTTGAACGGCATATTCAAAAAACTTCGCTCACGCGGAAAATTAAGCGAATCCGATGTTAAAACAGCGATGCGAGAAGTGCGTCTTGCCCTTCTTGAAGCCGATGTTAACTACAAAGTTGCCAAAGATTTCACCAATAAAGTAGCCGAAAAATGCATCGGTGAAAATGTTATGGAAAGCCTCACCGCCGCACAAACGGTAATTAAAATCGTTCGCGAAGAACTTACCGAACTGATGGGTAGCGATCAGGCGCGTCTTAAAACATCATCAAAACTTCCCACCGTTATTATGATGTGCGGTCTGCAGGGCTCGGGTAAAACCACCCACTCTGCAAAACTTGCAAAATATCTTAAATCAAAGGGTCACCGCCCGATGCTGGTAGCCTGCGATATCTATCGCCCTGCCGCCATAGAACAGTTGAAGGTGGTAGGTGCCGCAGTAGACACCCCCGTTTTTGACAAGGGTACACAATCCCCCGAAAAAACCGCTAAAGAAGCGATTGCATACGCCAGAGATTACGGTTACGACTTTGTAATTCTGGATACCGCAGGACGACTTCATATAGATACAGAACTGATGGACGAGCTGCGCCGCATAACCGAAACGGTAGAGGTTCACAACATTCTTCTTGTTGTTGACTCGATGGTGGGTCAGGATGCGGTAAATATCGCCAAATCTTTCGATGAAATACTTGCTATCGACGGTGTTATCCTTACCAAACTTGACGGTGATACGCGCGGCGGTGCCGCACTTTCGGTCAGAGCAGTAACCGGCAAACCCATTATGTTTACCGGTGTGGGCGAAAAACTTGACCAACTTGATGAATTTCACCCCGACCGTATGGCAACAAGAATTCTCGGTATGGGCGATGTCCTTTCCCTTATAGAAAAGGTTGAAAATGAGATCGACGAGAAAAAAGCCGAAGAAACCGCCAAAAGACTTCAGGAAAACAAATTTGATATGAACGATCTGCTTGACCAGTTCCAACAGATAAAGAAAATGGGCAGTCTTAAAAATCTGCTTTCGATGATTCCGGGAATGGAAAGACAGATACGCGATGTTGACATCGACGACCGCCAGATGCTTAGGGTTGAAGCGATAATTCAGTCGATGACCAAAAAAGAACGCTCTAAACCTGATATTATAAACGCTTCAAGAAAGCGCCGTATCGCTGCCGGTTCCGGCATGAGTGTTGAAGATGTAAACCGTCTTTTAAGGCAGTACGAACAGATGAAAAAGATGTTCAAGCAGATGAATTCCAAGGGTGGCAAACGCAAGATGATGCGTGGCATTAAACCCGGCAATTTCGGCAATTTTGGTTTTTAAGGTTATCCTTAATAATATAATAATTATTTTATTTGGAGGTGTTTTCGAATGGCAGTTAAGATCAGACTTCGCAGAATGGGCGCTAAAAAGGCTCCTTTCTACCGTGTAGTTGTTGCTGATTCCCGCTATCCCCGTGACGGTCGTTTCATCGAGGAGATCGGTTATTATGATCCGACCAAAAATCCCGCCGATGTAAGCATTGACGCTGAAAAGGCAAAGAAGTGGATCGGCAACGGTGCTCAGCCTACCGATACCGTTAAGGCTTTGCTCAAGAAGAACGGCGTTCTCTAATATTTTTTCAGGAGTACAGGTATGAAAGAACTTCTAATTGCTATTGCTGCCGGACTCGTTGAAAATCCGGACGCAGTAACAGCCACAGTAGACGAACCCAACGAAGAGGGTGTGACTGTCTACCACCTGCATGTCGCTGAAAATGATGTCGGCAGAGTTATCGGTAAACAGGGTCGTATCGCTAAGGCTATCCGCGTTGTAATGCGCGCTGCCGCAAATCGTAACGACCAAAAGATTGCTGTGGAAATCGATTAAATGTAATACCCCCGCATTTGTGGGGGTATTGACATATTTAGGCTATATTAGGCTGATGAGGATATTATGAAAAAAGAATTTCTTGAAACAGGAAAAATCGTGGGTACGCACGGTGTTCGCGGAATGGTGCGTATTCAACCTTGGTCCGACAGTTGCGAATTTTTGTCGGATTTCAGAACACTTTATCTTGACGAAGGAAAAAATTCCGTTAAAATTAAAAAGATTCAACCCCACGGCAGAATAGTTATCGCTCTGTTCGACGGTATCGACACCATCGAGCAGGCCGAAACACTGCGCGGCAAGATACTTTACATCAAGCGTGACGATGCACATCTGCCCCAAGGCAGATATTTCATTGAAGAACTTATCGGATGCAAAGTTTTACACGCTGATACCAAGGAAACGCTGGGTATTTTAAGCGATGTTTCCCCCACCGGCGCAAACGATGTATGGCATATTACCCGTGACGGTCGTGAATATCTGGTTCCTGCTATCGACGAGGTTATATCCGATATCGATATCGACAGCGAAACCATCATTATTAAACCCTTAAGGGGGATCTTTGACGATGCGGATTGATATAATGACACTCTTCCCCGAAATGTGTGAAACGGTTATGAACGAAAGTATAATCGGAAGAGCACAAAAGGCAGGTAAGGTGGAAATACACTGCACAAATATCCGTGATTTTGCAGGTAATAAACACAATAAGGTAGATGATATGCCCTATGGCGGCGGAATGGGTATGGTTATGGCGGCATCTCCCATATACGACTGTTATAAAAGTTTATACACCGAAGACGAGCCTAAACCGCACCTTATATATATGTCTCCGAAGGGTAAAACACTCGACCAGAGTAGGGTTGTGGAACTGGCCGCACTTGACAGAATAGTTCTACTGTGCGGACATTATGAAGGAATAGACGAGCGTGTTATCGAAGAAATAGTAGACGAAGAAATTTCTATCGGTGACTATGTACTGACCGGCGGTGAACTACCTGCACTTGTTCTGGCAGATGCGGTCTGCAGAATGTTGCCTGGTGTTCTGGCAGACGATTCCTGCTTTGAAGAGGAAAGCCACTTTGCCGGAACGCTTGAATACCCACAGTATACACGGCCTGCCGAATGGCACGGTAAATCAGTGCCCGATGTGCTTCTTTCGGGACACCACGCAGAAATTATGAAATGGCGCAGGAAACAGTCTCTTCTGATAACCAAACAGCGCCGCCCCGATATGTTTGAACGCATAGAACTTGATAAAACGGATAAAAAACTTTTGGGCATTGAGTAGGCTGTTGCATATAATGTTAGAGACATAAAATACATTTTTGATGTCAAAATTTCCAAAAAGTCCCATTTATCATCATCATTTTAACCAAATCCGATGTTCAATTTTAATAAAAAGTTGAACAAATATTAGAAATTATAACTAAAAGATTGACGATTTCGAGAAATGTGGTATAATATGCATATCGGTTTCCCGATTCATTTCTTTATGAGGAGTTTTATTGAATGTGTGTTAAAGATGTAGTTATCCAGAATCAGGTTGGTCTTCATGCCCGTCCTGCCACTTTCTTCATCCAGAAAGCAAATGAATATAAGTCCTCAATTTGGGTTGAGAAGGATGAACGCAAGGTCAACGCAAAAAGTTTGCTTGGTGTTCTTTCTCTTGGCATCGAAGGCGGCGCTGCTATCAAAATTATTGTTGACGGCACCGATGAAAAGGAAGCCCTTGCAGATCTCGTTGCTCTTGTTGAGTCGGGCTTTGCTGACTAATTAAAAACCATCCGAACTGCACACCGTTGCAGTTCGGATACATATCACATATCCGGGTGTGGCGCAGTTGGTAGCGTGCTTGACTGGGGGTCAAGAGGCCGCAGGTTCAAGTCCTGTCACTCGGACCAAAAACAGTGTCGACCATCTGGTCGGTGCTGTTTTTTGATTTTGAACAAGAATTTTTTATTAAAACCTATAAGTCTTTACCTGTCATCGCACCCTATGTGCAAATACCGAAATCTGCATTTCTCTTATATAAAAACGAGGTGATGTATTACTATGCTGAAAAAAGAAAAAATCAGCAAATATCTGAACGCTTTTCTGAATTTATTTGCTGTTTCTCTTCCGTTGTTACTGTGCCGATTTATCAGCGGCGGAAGAATAATGCAATGGTTTACACCATTCGCCGTTTTTGGTGACGAGACCGGCTATTTCAGGGTTACGAAATCATTTGTAGAAGCGAAAGGATATTTCGGAAACTACGGTGTTACCCTTGGCAGTGATGTTGCCGCAAACTTCGGCGGTTTTTCAGCGCACGGGCCAAAATACATCTGGCTTTACGGTGTTTTAGGAAAACTATTCGGTTGGGAACTGTACAGTATTCTGGTATTCAATATCATTATTCTTACCATCGCTGTGGCTGTTTTCCTTTATCTTGTGAAATTTAACAACAAGCAACTTATCTGCTTCTCGGCGCTTTTCGTTTCCTTCTTCCCGATGCTTTATTTCCTGATATCCGGAATGGTGGAGACCCTGCACTTCGCATTTATTCTTATTTTTATGGGTCTGTTTTACCGTTTTTATCAGACAAGAAGCATCAAATGGTATGCCCTTTCATTCCTTTTTGTGTTTTTCCTTGTCTTCTTCAGAATAAATTATTTTATTCTGTTCTTCCCCCTTATCATTCTTTACAGACAGAAAAACATCAAGATGACCGTTATCGATTCGGTCGTAGCGCTTATACTAAGTGCATTTTCCTACATCTTTATCGGGCAGTTCAGTGCGCCCTATCCTTCTTATCTGGACGACATTATCGGAGCACTTAAATCTTTTGATATCTTCGGTATGTTCGGTATAGTATTTTCTCATGCAGGAGCACAGTTGAAATCCTTCTTTGTCGGAAGCGGTGATTCGATATTTGAAACCGTGTTCAAATATTGCTATATTATCGTAATGATATTTACAGCGGTACTCGGTATAATAAAGGCACGAAAAGAAAAGAAATTCAATCTTATGCTTTTCAGTTCAATAATAATGTTTGCCGAATTTATCATTGTTATATTCCTGTATGAATTCCAGTATTTCAGAGGTTTCAGAACGCTGTCGGTATTCTTGTTCATACCCTTTATATGTGCGATACTCAAAAACAGAAAAGTTGCATATATTATGTGCGCACTGCTAGTTATAGTGAATGTTTCGGTATCTTCGTTCTATCAGACCTATAAAAGTCAGGCCACCAATCTGTATAGTCCCAATTCACCGATAACTATGCAGAACGAAGTTGATGAACTGTTCACGCATATCCCCTGTGACACCAGCGGCGACAGATGGAAAAATACCATAGCCATACACAACAGACAGACCTATACCAGCAGCGTTATGTTCGGCTTCCCCGGATATGCAGGAATGAACTATGTGCTATCGGAAGATTTTTCAAAAATATCAAAATGTCAATACATTTTAGCAGACAGTGACGAAATCGAAGATTCAATAAATAAAGACCTTTACGAAAAGGTTTGCGACAGTGCTTTCGGTGTGCTGTACAGCAAAACAAAATAAATATCAATATTAAAAAAATGTGTCTTAAAGCGTTCGCTTTAAGACACATTTTATTTTATTTTATACTTTTTTAAGTATCTTTATCTTAGGGCTTTTAAGAATACCAAACGGTTTAGTGCGATATTCATAACACCAGTTCCAACCTTCGGTGCGCCACGCTTCAGGACCGATCCACTCTGTAGCGGAGTTAACAAGATGAAGTGCACCAAAACTGTTATAGCGATTTCCGAAAAGGGTAAGAGAAAGTGTGTGCTTTCCTTTTGCAACGTTCTCTATAACCGTTTCATATGGCGGAAGAACAATTCGGTTTACACGTTTACCATCAAGTCCTACGCCGATTAGAGAACCGCGATAAAACTCGCTTTGTATTGAAACGGCACCATCTTCCGGCATCTCAATTTCAATATCATATGTGATATTGGCACCGTAAAACGGCATACCCTGCGAAACAATATCCGAAAAACCGACCTTTTCCTGCTTTGCGGTTATCACGGCATCTGCACCCATCAGTTTTACACCGAAATCGCCAAGGATATAGCACCATTCAATATTGGTTCGTTCACCGAAAGGAACATCTATTTCAATAACATTCTTTCCCTTTTTAATAAGAGAAAGCGGTATTTTGCTTATCGCCTCATCGGTAAAATAACCCACGATATTATTCTGAACCTTTTGTCCGTTAAGGGTAATATCTATAATGTCGGCATCCTCAACGGCGAGAAATGCATCTGTAAGTTCCAATTCACTTTCAAATTCATATTTAAGGTGCACTGTGTGCTCGGCAGGTTTGTCTGAAAGTACATAGGGCTGATTGGAATTTGGACGCATTCCAAAAATTTCCCTTGCCTTTTTAGATACACGCAAAACCTCTTCTGCACTCTGCCACTCGCCGTCGTCACAAGCGTATTCGGCACGGTCAAGAAGCAACACATTCGGTTCGCTGAGTGTATAAGGCACCGGCTTTTTAATATCAAATGCCGAAATGCACTCATACTGTGCGGAATCGGTATTCTCACAAACCGTGTCGTCAGACAATTTCAGCAAAAGGCTGGTGCAGGTGTGAAAATGCTTTTTGATAAGTGTTTTGCCGTCTTGATGTGTGTATTCGATAGGCATGATATTGCCCGACAGTGTATCATATTCGGTAGGGACAAATTCACCTTCAATAGTTATGGTAAGTTCATCACAATGCAGAGAATCCTTAACGCCGCAATACATTTCGGGATCCTTACTGTGTGCAATAAACAACCAACGGCAATCATTATCCTGACGGTAGTTATAAATAAATCTGTCGGCCTGTCTGCCGTCATTATATGTAATCCCTATATTACGGATATCTTCCAAAGAATCTGAAAGCGACGACTTATCAAAACCGATATTACAGCAGGCATTATACAGGTCCTCACATCCGTTTGATATAATGCCATCCATATATGTTGGCGCCTTGCCCATAAATATGACCCTACCGCCGGACTTTCTGAATCTTTCAAGAAAATCTACTGTGGTTTTGCGAAGTGTAATACAGGCAGGTACAATTATTACATCGTACTGCATTTTTCCTATCGCGCCAGGACGCTCCTCACAGGATAGTTGGGGAATAGTAGACTCACAGATAAAGTTAAAGTCGAAGTGTTCCTCCAAAAGCCACTCGGTAATATTTTTGAAGTTACTTTCGAGTGCAGCGATAGTTATAGCCGTTTGCGAATTTGGGCCCACGCTTATCCAGTAACTTTCAATCGGATGAATAACACCCAGTTTAACTATCGGTGTGCCTCGGGTAAGGGCGGTATTAAGACGTGCAAAGTGATCTTCTATATAAGGATATTCCTTATACCACGGTGACTGATAGCCTATTGCAGCAGGAAAGTCACGCTTTGCCTCACCCTTCATAGATACCCACGCAAGGTGTGGCACACGAACGGTAACACCCAAAGCCGCCTGCCAGTCGCCCTGAAGTTTATGACCCCTGAAATCAAAGTCCCAGTTGGTAACACCGTAAAGTTCGGAAAGCATACCCTCCTTGCCATACTGATGGACGGCAGACTGGGTCTGTTTTGCGGTTGTAAATTCGTGCCAGTTGCAAAGCATATCTATACCCGGTATAGTAAACTCTCCGTAACTGCGCATAGTTTCACCGCAGGTGGGTGCCTGACCGCCCAGTTGTGCTTCGCGAAGAAGATGACCGGTCAGTGCGATACCGTTTTTATCACACCACTCACCCAACTGACCGCTGAAATTCTGTGAAAACTGATGCGCAAGAAAATCAAAATATCTGTATTTTATAATGGAATCGCTGTTATCCGCCTTTTTCCAAAAAAGTTCGGGAAGGCGGTCGAGAATATCCTCACCGTAATATTTTTGATACTCTTCTTCAAAATAGCGCGACCAACCGCACTTAATAACCCACCTGTATTCGGGGGTGGGAATTATCGCTTCACTGCCGTCCTGCATAACATTTGGCTCGTCGGTAAAGATGGCGGGTACGGTTTTATCAAAACGGTTGCCCACCTTTTCCTTATACCGCTCATGGGTAACATTTATAAACTCGGCAACCGATTCGCTGTCCATAGAGTCAAAATAACTTCCGCCGTTATGCCACGCCGAATCCCACTCAACCTCGCAATAGGCGTACCACTTGTCGCCAAAGGCTTCATCATCAATAGAAATTCGACGACAGTTGGCAATAAAACCATCGCTGCCGATAGTAAGATCATAGGCGGCAAGAAAATATATGGTGCCTTTTTCGAGTGCTTCCTCTTTTGGAAGTGCCGATTCCACCTTATGGGGCAAAAGCACAAGCCTTTTTCTTCGAAATCTTTTGTTTTTAGTTACCTTGCCGCCGGCACCACCCGAAGGCCAACGGTCCTCGTCATAAAGCCATGCAAGCATTTGTTCGTCTTCCGCTTTATCACAACAGGCCGCGACCATTTCCATGAACTCGTCCCCAAGGTATTCGGTAGCAAGACCGGTTCGGGAATGCATATGAAATCCGCCAAATCCCATCTGCTTCAAAAAGTCGATCTGACGCATAAGTTGAGCCTTATCGAGTTTGTTATTCCATGACCAGAAAGGTGTGGCACGATATTCGCATGTTGGATTTTCAAAAAGTTCTTTGGAAAGTATTTGTTCACTATTTTTCTTATAAAGCATTTCCCTGCCCCCTAATAATTCCCTAATATTTTATCTTACCGTTATTCTAACACACGAATAGCAATAAAACAAGGTGCTAATTTATCATCTTTAGGGTAATATTTTAACCCCCTACTTTCATAGTATCTATTGGTATATATCGACCTGTGGGAGGGGTAGTTGTGAAGAGTATTACCTGGCATAGAGCAATAGAACTTGCAGAATACATTGTGGAAAATAATTCTACCGTTAGGGCAACCGCCAAGGAATTCGGTGTTTCTAAATCTACTGTACATAAAGATGTTACCGAGCGGTTAAGAAGAGATAATCCGCAACTTTACAAGAAGGTAAAATTGGTACTTGAAAAAAATAAGCAGGAGCGACATATACGCGGCGGTATGGCAACACGCAGAAAATACAAGGGTGGTTGAGGTTTTACCGTATACCGAAAACAAAAATGTGTCTTAAGCGATGCTTAAGACACATTTTTCAGTATACAATACTATTTATTTTTGCTCTTGAATATCTTGTTTAGCAATACGGTTAAAAGAATTATTACCGCGATAACTACCATTATCGCCAACATTCCTTTACCCATATAATGAAGATTATTTATAAATGCGCTTGGTTCAAATTTTTCTATCATAACCGTCACCTCTTAAACATTCATAAAGAACTTCAGAATCAGTCCGCCGGCGATAACCGATGCAATCTGACCCGATACATTAACGCCCATCGAGTGCATAAGAAGGAAGTTCTGATTATCCTCTTTAAGCCCCATCTTATGAACTATTCTGCCTGCCATCGGGAATGCCGAAATACCTGCAGCACCAATCATCGGGTTAATCTTGTTTTTTGCAAAGATGTTATATATCTTTGCAAAAATTACGCCGCCTGCAGTATCAAATACGAATGCAAACAAGCCAAGTCCCATAATGAGCAGTGTTTTGGCATCTAAGAACTTTGTATAGTGCATCTGTGTTGCGATGGTTATACCCAGGAATATGGTGATAAGGTTTGCAAGAACCTTCTGTGCGGTTTCGGAAAGCGAATTAAGAACACCGCACTCCCTGATAAGGTTACCAAACATCAGGAATCCTACAAGCGATACCGACGCAGGTGCCACACATCCTGCGATAACGGTGATTATTATCGGGAAGAGGATACGGGTAAGTTTTGAAACCTCTTTAGGCTGATATGGCATACGGATAAGGCGTTCCTTTTTAGTGGTTAAAAGTTTGATAACGGGCGGTTGAATAATAGGTACCAGCGCCATATATGAATACGCTGCAACCATTATTGCGCCCACATACTGGGATTCAAGTTTATTAGCAACAACTATAGAGGTGGGACCATCAGCAGCACCGATGATAGCAATAGATGCGGCATCCTTTATATCAAAGAATATCGCCGCCACGCATAGAGTAAAGAATATTCCGAACTGTGCCGCTGCACCGAATATCATAAGTTTCGGATTTGACAGTAACGGACCGAAATCAATCATCGCACCAATGCCGATAAACAGTATAAGCGGAAACAGTTCGTTTGCTATACCGGCATTATATAGCACACTGAGTGCGCCCTCCTCATCCCCCTGCGTTATAGCGCCGGAAAGCGGAAGGTTGACAAGAATTGCACCAAAACCCATCGGCAAAAGCAGAGTAGGCTCCATATCCTTCTTGATGGCAAGGAATATAAGCAATCCGCCTATCGCCCACATAACGAGCATTCGCCAATCGAAATTTGTCAATACATTTTCATACAGGATCTCTAAAAAATCCATACATATATCTCCCCTTTACTAAAATTCGAGTAACACAAAAAAGAAAAAAGACCCCGACTGCCCCACTGTGCAATCGAAGTCTTGCCCTTTAATACAGCGGCGGGTCAAAAAGACCGTACTGACGCCGGATGTAACGCACAAAGTCTTCCGTGCGCGGCTACTCCCTTCGGAAAGTAATGGTATTATAACATATTATTACCCATATTTCAATCATTTTCTTGCAAATTTGTTTGTTTTGATTTATAATTTTATATTATTATATTAGTCGGAGGTGGACTGTAATGTTAAAAACATTAGAATTTGTTCTTAGCGTCATCAGCGAATTTAATATAATCTCGGTTCTGTTCCGTCTTATTCTTTCGGTAATTATAGGCGGTGTTATCGGCAATGAAAGGGGCAAACACGGCAGTCATGCAGGACTGCGCACACATATACTGGTTTGTCTGGGTTCCACAATAACTGCACTTACCGGTCTTTTCGTAAACGAAGCGCTGGGTATGCAGGGCGATGTTCTGCGTCTTGCCGCACAGGTAATATCGGGAATCGGTTTTCTTGGTGCCGGTATGATAATTATTAAGGGTAGCAATATTATAACCGGTCTTACCACCGCTGCCGGTATGTGGACTACCGCCGCTATCGGTATCGCTTTAGGTTACGGTTTTTACAGTGCATCTTTTATCGGTATGTTGGCGTGTCTTTTTACCGCCCACTTCCTTACCAAACTTGAGCGCAAACGCAAGATGTCTCATCCTATTTACATCGAGGTTGACGACCCCAAAAAATCAGGCGACATCTGCAATCATATCCGCAATCTTGTTGACAATGATATGGCGCTTGAAATTGCACCTGCAAAAAGCGGTATCTCGGGTCACCTTGCCCTGTACATAACCCTTTCAAGGCCCAGAAACTTTGCCGATATCATCGAAAAAATCAAACATCTTGACGGCGTAAGTTTCGTAATCGTTGAGTAAATTTTTGCCCGAGTGTATCCGCACTCGGGCAGATATTTTGATTGTACGATATTTTTATCGTTTTTAAGCAAAAAAGTTCAGTGCAGGGTCTTGACTTTACCGTGATAAAGTGCTATCATATTAACACAAAATTTTGAGAGGTTTAATTGCTATGAGTAATATTCGCAATGAATCGGTGGACAGGCTGTTCAAAACTTTTCTGAATCTGGAAACCATAGAGGAATGTTATGCCTATTTTGAAGATCTGTGTACCATCAAAGAGATACAAGATATGTCACAGCGGCTTGATACCGCCATACTTCTTGCAAAGGGACTCAGTTATCAGAAAATCACCGAGCAGGTAGATGTAAGTACCGCTACCATAGGAAGGGTAAGCAAGTGCTTCAATTACGGAAGCGGCGGTTATCGCTCTGCCATAGAAAAACTTGAAAAGGCGGAGGAAGAATAATGAACGGTTCCAATATTCCCCTTAACTTTAATGAAAAGGTCATTTTTTCACTGCGTTCGCTCTACAGTAAATGCGGATACCAACAGTACAAAATGAGCAAGTTTGAAGAATATGATCTTTATGCCCGAAACAAAGATTTTCTTATTTCGGACAGTGTTATAACCTTTACCGATACCAACGGAAAACTTATGGCGCTTAAGCCCGATGTTACCCTTTCAATAATCAAAAACATAAAAGAACAGCCAGATTGCGTTCAAAAACTATATTACAATGAAAATGTATATCGTATTTCCAAGGGTACACGCTCGTATAAAGAGATAATGCAGATAGGTCTTGAATGTTTCGGAAATATCGATAACTTTAACATTTGCGAGGTTATCACCCTTGCAGCACTCAGCCTTAAGAGCATCTCCGAAGAATGTGTGCTTGATATTTCGGACATTGGTCTGCTGGAGGATATAATCGACGGTTTTGAACTGCCCAAACAGGCGAAGAGTGAACTGTTCAAGCACATCGGCGAAAAGAACATTCATGAACTTATCAGCGTTTGTGCCCAACATTCGGTTCCCGAAAAGGATATCGCTGTACTTACAGGACTTATTGAAACATCAGGCAGCCCCGATACCGTTATCAACAAGATAGCAGAATTGCTTGAAGGCAGGAATTCCTATGCCCTTTCGGTACTTTCCGATATTCTTAATGCCGTTGACAGCGATGTAAGAAATATGTTGCGAATCGACTTTTCAGTAGTAGGCGACACCAACTACTATAACGGCATTGTATTCAAAGGCTTTATTCAGGGTGTTCCCACTGCGGTTCTTTCTGGTGGACAGTATGATAAACTTATGCGCAAAATGCATCGCAAATCGGGAGCAATCGGCTTTGCAGTATATCTTGATGTTTTGGAAAGATTGCTTTGTTGCACCAATGAATACGATGTGGATATACTTCTTCTTTACGACGATACCACTCCCCTTTCGGTTCTGAACGATTATATTAAGAATCTTGGGGACGCTGGTCGTATTATGGCACAAAGATGTGTTCCCGAAAACATCAAATACAAAAAACTCATAAAGATAAACAACGGTGAGGTGGATATTCTTGAAGACAATGCTTAATGTTGCACTGCCCAAGGGCAGACTTGGCGAAAAGGTCTACGCTATGTTTGAAAAGGCGGGTTTTGAATGTCCCTCCATCAAAGAAAACAACCGAAAACTAATCTTTGAAAACCAAGAAGTTGGAGTGCGCTATTTCTGGGTGAAACCATCCGATGTCGCGATATATGTCGAACGCGGTGCTGCCGATGTTGGCGTTGCAGGTAAGGATATTCTTCTTGAATACGAGCCGGATGTATACGAACTTCTTGACCTTGATATCGGTAAATGCCGTATGGCTGTTGCCGCAAAAAAAGACTTTCGCGATGATGTGCAAAAG